>NZ_JBIQHY010000163.1:0-12630 GCF_044508335.1 Actinomadura sp. | reverse complement strand
AAACCCATGAACTCTGTGCGTTTTACCGCGGAGACATCGTCCAACGGTGTCACCGAACGCGAATTCGCCGTGGGTGATATCCCCGGCATGCTCTGGACGCCCGATTCCGGCGGCGACCGCGCGCCTCTCGTCCTGCTCGGACACGGCGGCGGCCGGGACAGCAAGGCCCCGCCGACGGCCGGCCGCGCACACCTCCTCGTCGAGCACTGCGGTTTCAACGTCGCGGCCATCGACGCGCCCGGCCACGGCGGCCGCCCGCGCACCACGACAGACGAGCGGGAGATCGCCGCGATGCAGCAGGCGATGGCCTCGGGTGAGCCGGTCGGCCCGATCGTCGTCCCCTACAACCTGCATCTGGCGGAGCGCGCCGTGCCGGAATGGCAGGCGGCCCTGGACGCCCTCCAGGAACTGCCCGAGATCGGCGACGAAGGCCCGGTCGGCTACTACGGGCTGAACATGGGCACCGCGATCGGCATGCCGCTGACGGCGGCCGACCCCAGAATCACTGCTGCGGTGTTCGGCCTCTTCTGGCACGACGAATACCTGGCCGAGGTAGCGAGTCGCATCACCGTTCCAGTCGAGTACGCGCTCCAATGGGACGACGAGCACATCCCGCGGCAATCCGGCCTCGCGTTGTTCGACGCCTTCGCCTCAAAGGAGAAGACACTGCACGCGAACACCGGCACGCACAAAGAGCTGCCCAGGTTCGAGGCCGACAGCGCCGTGCGCTTCTTCGCCAGGCACCTGAGCGGCACGACGTCACCAGCCTGACATGACCGGTATCGGCGTCCACCAGCGTGTGGACGCCGATACCGGCCCCCACCGCAAGCGACCGCCTCCCCGGTGGCGACGAGTGCCACGGGCCGCGTCACATCGGCGCCATTACCGAGAGACGGTCTCAGTAGTCCAGGTCGGACTCGCGCGCTTTCGCACGCTGCGCGAACGCCCGCCACTCGGCCGCGCCGAACACCAACTGAGGACCATCCGGATCTTTGGAATCCCGCACCGCAACTACAGGAGCAAGCCCGATCTCCCACCCGAACTGGTGCAGCCAATCGAGGTTGGAATCGTCGAAACGACACCGAGCCTGTCCGAATGGCTGTGGCACTGGGCAGAGGGCGGAATGATTCGTCCGCGATTAGCGCTTCCAACGCCGTAGAGCGGGTGTGATCGCGGCGGCCGAACCGACGTCGATTCTGATCATCGCGCGGGGAGGACGACTTTTCCGTTGTCAGGGCTCTCGTACGGCCTTGAGTTCGATATCGAGGTCGAACGGCAGTTCGGTGGTGAGCCGGTCATGGTGGACGCCGGTCGCGACATATCCGCCTGTAGCGTCGTCCAACTCGTATGTGTAGATCGCGAACGCCGGTGCGGTCTGGTCGGCCTCCACGCGCCAGTAATGCCGAATCCGGGCCTCCGCGTACAGGGTCGGCTGTATCCGCCGGTCCTTGCGCTTGGTGGACGGCGACACCACCTCGACGACCAGAGCCACCAGATCGGCAGGGATGGGACGTTCGTAGACGTCGTGCTCGGCGGAGTAAACGACAATGTCGGGAGCGATCTCTACCGGCTCGACCTCGTCGTCATCCAGGAGGACGTCCACGTCGGTGTCGACCTGCCAAGCATCGGGGGCGGCGTCCTCGATACGGGTCGCCAAACGCCGGGCAATGCGCTGATGGATCGGGCGGAGGCGGGGGTTCACGACGAGTTCTCCGTGGATGAGGCTCACACGTACCGGGAGGTCTTCGGGCAGCGCCTCATAGTCTGCCCGGGTCCAGATGTCACCGGACGGCAATGGAAGAGTCAGCGATTGCATGGCTCGTTGCGCCTCCGGACAGGGTTGGTACGCGTACCCGGCCAGACTACCTTCAGCGCATTTTCCCGGCCCCCGGCAAACGCCGACCTGCTGATCGGCCGACATGTCCACCGCCTCCAGCGCGGCTTGTTCGGGTCAGGCGATGCGGTCGATGATCAACGGGTGGAGGGACGGCGTTCCGCCGTCCTCGATCTCGTAGGCGCCGTCGAGGGCTTCGAGAGCGCGCGCGAAGCGGGCCTCGTCGTCGGTGTGGAGGGTCAGGAGGGGCTGGCCCTTCGTGACCGTTTCGCCCGGCTTGGCGTGGCAGATCACGCCCGCGCCGGACGAGACCGGGTCTTCCTTGCGGGCGCGGCCGGCGCCTAGGCGCCAGGCCGCGACGCCCACCCCGTAGGCGTCCAGCCTCGTCAGGACGCCGGAGGAGGGGGCCGTGACCGTGTGGGTCTCGCGGGCGGACGGCAGCGGCGCGTCCGGGTCGCCGCCCTGGGCGGTGATCATGCGGCGCCAGACGTCCATCGCGGAGCCGTCCTTCAGGGCGTCGGCCGGGTCCTTGCCCGCGACGCCCGCGGCGGCGAGCATCTCGCGGGCCAGGGTCAACGTCAGCTCGACCACGTCGGACGGGCCGCCGCCCGCCAGGACCTCCACCGACTCGGCCACCTCGACCGCGTTGCCCACCGCGTTGCCCAGCGGGCGGTCCATCGCGGTCAGCAGCGCGATCGTGCGGAGGCCGTGGTCGGTGCCGATCGCGACCATCGTCTCGGCCAGCTCGCGGGCGTCCCCGGCCGTCTTCATGAAGGCGCCGGAGCCGACCTTCACGTCCAGCACCAGGGCGCCCGTGCCCTCGGCGATCTTCTTCGACATGATCGAGGAGGCGATCAGCGGGATCGACTCGACCGTCCCCGTCACGTCGCGGAGCGCGTACAGCTTGCGGTCGGCCGGGGCCAGGCCGCTGCCCGCCGCGCAGATCACCGCGCCCGCGCGGCGCAGGACGTCCAGCATCTCCGCGTTCGACAGCGACGCCTTCCAGCCCGGGATCGACTCCAGCTTGTCCAGCGTCCCGCCCGTGTGCCCGAGGCCGCGGCCGGACAGCTGCGGGACGGCCGCGCCGCACGCCGCCACCAGCGGCGCCAGCGGCAGGGTGATCTTGTCGCCCACGCCGCCCGTCGAGTGCTTGTCGGTGGTCGGGCGGTCCAGGGACGACCAGTCCATCCGCTCGCCGGAGCGGATCATCGCCTCCGTCCAGCGCGCCACCTCGGCGCGGGTCATGCCGTTCAGCAGGATCGCCATCGCCAGCGCCGACATCTGCTCCTCGGCGATGGCGCCCCGCGTGTAGGCGTCGACGGCCCAGTCGATCTGCGCGGGGGTCAGCTCGCCCCCGTCGCGCTTGGCGCGGATGACGTCGATGGCGTCCACGGGATCACGCTCTCTCGATCAGGTCGTCGGGGCCGAAGGCGTCCGGGAGGACGTCCGACATGGGCAGGATGCCGCGGACGGTCTCCAGCAGCATCGGGGCGCCGCCGTGCTCCCAGAGGAGCTGGCGGCAGCGCCCGCAGGGCATCACGGGGTCCCCGTGCTTGTCGACGACCGACACCGCGACCAGGCGCGGCCGCGCCGACTTGCCGGGGCCGTGCAGCGCCGACACCAGCGAGCACTCCGCGCAGAGCCCGACCCCGTAGGAGGCGTTCTCCACGTTGCACCCGGTGATGATCCGGCCGTCGTCGACCAGCGCGGCGGCGCCGACCGGGAAGCCGGAGTACGGGCAGTACGCGCGCGTCATCGCCTCCCGCGCGGCGTCGCGCAGGGCGGGCCAGTCGATCTCCATACCGGCTATCTTGCCTCGCCCCGCCGGTACTGGAGCCCGTTGGCGGCGGGCATCCGGAGCCGCTGGCTGGCCAGGGCCAGGACGAGCAGCGTCGTCAGGTGCGGCGTGAAGGAGACCAGCTCGCCGGGGACGATCTCGCTCATCATGAACCAGACGAGCAGCCCGGCGGCCGACACCAGCGCCAGCACCGCGCCGAGGTAGGCGTTGCGCAGCTCGCGGCGCGCCAGGTCGGTGACCGCCTGCGGCCGCAGCCGGTTCGCGCGGACGCCCTGCCAGAGCGCGACGCCGATCAGCAGGATCGCCACGAACAGCAGCAGCGCGTGGACGGACTGCCCGCCGCCGCGCACGTTCATCGCGTCGGTGTACCCGAACAGCAGCGAGCCCGCGGCGAGCCCGCCGGGACGCCAGTTGCCGAAGATCATGGCGGCGAGGCCGATGAAGCCGCGGCCGTTGGTCTGGCCGTCCTGGTAGAGCGGGGCGGCGACGGTGACGAGGAACGCGCCGGCCAGGCCGGAGAACGCGCCGGAGATGACCACCG
The DNA here is from genome assembly GCF_044508335.1 of Actinomadura sp. NCBI lineage: Bacteria > Bacillati > Actinomycetota > Actinomycetes > Streptosporangiales > Thermomonosporaceae > Actinomadura > Actinomadura sp. The sequence goes on along the minus strand of NZ_JBIQHY010000163.1, from coordinate 8,457 downwards.
CGGCGTACTTCATCCGGTACACCTGCACGCCGAGCGACTCGGCCGCGTACGGGTCCTCGCCGCAGGAGCGGATGCGCAGGCCGAACGGCGTCCGCCACAGGATCAGGAAGCTGAGCGGGACGAGCAGCAGCGACACGAGCGTCAGCAGCGACATGTCGCTGGTCAGGCCGCGGACGATCCCGGCGGCGTCCGACACCGCGAACCAGTGGTGGTTCTCCAGCGAGCCGAGCCAGTCCGGGCTCTGCCAGCCGCCGATCTTGCCGCCGGACAGCACCGGCAGCGTCAACGTCATGATCGGATCGACCGGCGGCGACTGCCGGGGGCCGCCGCCCAGGGCCTTCGCCTGGCCGGTGTCGAAGATCAGCCCGGCCAGGAACTGCGTCAGGCCCAGCCCGAGGATGTTGATCGCGACGCCCGACACGATGTGGTCGACGCCGAACGACACGGTCGCGATGGCGTGCAGCAGCCCGCCGAGCGCGCCGCCGATGATGCCGGCGAGGACGCCGATCCACGGGCCCCACTGGTATCCGGCCCAGGCGCCGGTCCAGGTGCCGAGGATCATCATCCCTTCGAGGCCGATGTTGATCACACCGGACCGCTCGGACCAGAGCCCGCCGAGCCCGGCCAGGAAGATCGGCACGGCGAGGCGCAGCGCGGCGCTGACCGTCCCGCTGGAGGTCACCGGGTCGGCGTCGTCGATCACGCGGACCAGCGACAGCAGCACCAGCAGCCCGGAGGTGATCAGCAGGTAGTGCGGCCAGCGCAGCCGGATCTTCCCGTTGGCGGCCTGCTTCGCGGCCACCGTCTCGGTCACGGCGCTCATGAGGCGCTCCCAGCGGCCTCGCGGGCCAGGTCGTGGCCGGTGGCCAGCTCGGCGGCGACGGCCCGCTGCTGCAGCCGGATCTCCCAGCGCCGGACGAGCTCGTACACGATGACGACGGTCAGCACGACCACGCCCTGCATGACCCCGACGATCTCCTTCGGCACGTCGACCTCCTGGAGCACGTCGGAGGTCTGGTCGAGGAACGCGAACAGCAGCGCGGCGAGCGCGATGCCGGCCGGATGGTTGCGGCCGAGCAGCGCCACCGTGATGCCGGTGAAGCCGAGCCCGGCCGGGAAGTTCAGCGAGTACTCGTAGGACGCGCCGAGCAGCTCCGGCATGCCGATCAGCCCGGCCACCACGCCGGACGCGACCATGGTGTACACGATCATGCGGCGGGCGTTCACGCCGCTGGCCTGCGCGGCGGACGCCGACAGCCCCGAGATCTTCAGGTCGAACCCGAACCGGGTGTAGTTGATCACGACCCAGAACACGATCCCGACGACGATCGCGAGTGGCAGCAGCCCGTACACGTTGCCGGGCAGGTCGAGGCCGAGCGAGGACAGGAACCCGTTCAGCGGCCCGACCCGCCCCGACTCGGGGATCTGCGGGGTCGCGACGTTGTTGCTGCCCGGCCGCACCTCGGCGAGCCGCTTGTCGTTCAGCAGGTAGGCGATGATGCCGGTCGCGATCGCGTTCAGCATGATCGTGGACAGCACCTCGCTGACCCCGCGGGTCACCTTCAGCACGCCCGCGATCGCGGCCCACAGCCCGCCGACGACCATCGCCGCGACGATCACCAGCAGCTGCCCGAACGGCGCGGGGAGGGTGAGCGCGCCGCCGAGCGCGGCGGCGAGGAACGCGGCGATCCGGTACTGGCCGTCCACGCCGATGTTCAGCAGCGCCATCCGGAACCCGATCGCCACCGCGACCGCCGACAGGTAGTACCGGGTCGCGCGGTTGACGATGTCGACGAGCGAGTTCTCCGTGGTGCCGTAGTCGATCATGCTCTGGATCGAGCTGATCGGGTCGGCGCCGGTGATCCGCAGCAGGATCATCGTGATGCCGAGCGAGATCAGCAGCGCCAGCAGCGGCGCGCCGATCTTCAGCCCGAGCCCGGTGGGGCCCATCCCCTTCAGGATCGCCTTCCACGCCGGGACGGCGGAGATCTCCGCGGCACCCGGCGTGGTCGCGGTCCGGCCCGCGGGCGGCGGCGCACCGGCGTCCGCGCCCGGCGCCGGCTCCGCCGGCCGCTCCGCCGCGTCCGGGCGCTCGGGCGCGTCCGGCTGCTCCGAGGCGTCCGGTCCGCGCTGCGCCGGGACGGACGGCTCCTCGCCCGGCGGCGTCGGGTCGTTCGGCTCGCTCATGAGGCGCCGCCCGCGCCGGTCATGGCGGAGCCGAGCTCCTCGGGGGTGACGGTCCGCGGATCGACCTCCGCGACCAGCCGCCCCCGCAGGATCACGTGCAGGGTGTCGGACATTCCGATGAGTTCCTCAAGATCGGCGCTGATCAGCAGCACGGCCAGCCCGTCCGCGCGGGCCTGCCGCAGGTACTCCCAGATGGCGGCCTGGGCGCCGACGTCGATGCCGCGGGTCGGGTGCGCGGCGATCAGCAGGTGCGGGTCGCCGGACATCTCCCGCCCGACGATGAGCTTCTGCTGGTTGCCGCCCGACAGCGCGGCGGCGGGCACCTCGATCCCGGGCGTCCGGACGTCGTACTCGCGGACGATCCGGGTCGTGTCGCGGCGCGCGCCGCGCCGGTCGATCCAGGGGCCGCGGACGTTCGGCCGCTGCGTCTGGTGGCCCAGCATCCGGTTCTCCCAGAGCGAGCCCTCCAGGACGAGCCCGTGCCGGTGCCGGTCCTCGGGGATGTAGGCGATGCCGGCCTCGCGGCGCCGCCGGGTCGGCCAGTGGGTGATCTCCTCGCCGCCGTAGACGATCGTCCCGGTGTCCGCGTTCCGGATGCCCATGATCGCCTCGATGAGCTCGGTCTGCCCGTTGCCCTCGACGCCGGCCAGCCCGACGATCTCGCCGCGGCGGATGCGCAGCGACACGTCGTCGACCACCGGGCGGCCCTCGGGGGTGAGCACCGTCAGCCCGCCGACCTCCAGCTGCACGTCCGACGTGACCGTGGACTCGCGCAGTTCCGGGGTCGGCAGCTCGGACCCGACCATCAGCTCGGCGAGCCGCCGGGAGGTGACCTCCCGCGGGTCCAGCCGGGTCGCGACGGTGGTGCCGCGCCGGATCACCGAGATCGTGTCGGCGACGGCCAGCACCTCGTCCAGCTTGTGCGAGATGAACAGGACCGTGAGGCCCTCGGCGCGCAGCTCCCGCAGGTTGCCGAACAGCTCGTCGACCTCCTGCGGGACGAGCACCGCGGTCGGCTCGTCCAGGATCAGCACGCGGGCGCCCCGGTACAGGACCTTGAGGATCTCCACGCGCTGCCGCTCGCCGACGCCGAGGTTCTCCACCAGCGTGTCCGGGTCGACGTGCAGCCCGTACGCCTGCGACATCTCCTTGATCTTGGCGCGGGCGGCGGCGAAGTCGATGCGGCCGCGCCGCCATCCCTTGGCGCGGGGCTCGGCGCCGAGGACGACGTTCTCCAGCACGGTCAGGTTGTCGGCCAGCTTGAAGTGCTGGTGGACCATGCCGATGCCGCGCTCGATCGCGTCGGCCGGGCTGCGGAAGGAGACCTGCTCGCCGCCGACCTCGATGGTGCCCTCGTCCGGCTTCTGCATGCCGTAGAGGATCTTCATCAGGGTGGACTTGCCGGCGCCGTTCTCGCCGCAGAGCGCGTGCACCTCACCGCGCTCGATCGTGAGGTTGATGTCGCGGTTGGCCACCACTCCGGGGAACCGCTTGGTGATCGATGTCAGCCGTACGGCCGGCACCTGGTCAGGCACGAGTGCCCCTCCTCCTGCCTAGGACGCTGCCTCGGACGCGCCGACGACGACGGCGGGCGCGGGCGCGCACCGGAAGCCACCCGGCCGGATGGCTCCCGGTGCGGCGCACGGCCGGAACGCCGGGTCAGGCCTTGGTCGGGACCTTGATCTCGCCGCTGACGACCTTGGCCTTCAGCTCGTCCAGCTTGGCCTTGATGTCGTCGACGTTGCCGCCGGACGCGGAGTAGCCGACACCGTCGTTGCTGAGGTCGTAGGTCTTGGTGCCCGCCTTGAACGTGCCGTTGGCGACGCTCTCCACGAAGTCGAACACCGACACGTCGACGTGCTTCACCATCGAGGTGAGGATGTGCTCCTTCACCCCGGCGACCGCGGGCTGGTTGTACTGGTCGGAGTCGACGCCGATGGCCCACTTGCCGGCCGCGCCGACGGTCTTGATGACGCCGATGCCGGCGCCGCCCGCGGCGTGGTAGATGACGTCCGCGCCCTGGTCGAGCTGGCCCTTGGCGGCCTCGTTGCCGAGGCTCGTGTCCTTGAAGCCGTTGAAGTTCGGCGGCTGCGTCAGGTACTTCGGCGGCAGGATCTTGATGTCCGGCTTGGCCTTCTTCGCGCCCGCCTGGTAGCCGGCGAAGAACTTCTGGATCAGCGGCACGTTCACGCCGCCGATGAAGCCGATCGTGCCGCTCTTGGACTTCAGCGCCGCGGCGGCGCCGACCAGGTAGGACCCCTGCTCCTCGGCGAAGCAGGCGCCGCTGACGTTCGCGCCCTCGACCTTGCACTGGTCGGCGTCCACGACGAGGAACTTGGTGTTCGGGAAGTCCTTGGCGACCTTGATGATGGAGGTGGTGTAGGCGAAGCCCACCCCGATGATCGGGTTGTAGCCCTTGTTGGCGAGCAGCCGCAGGCGCGACTCCTTGTCGGAGTCCGGCTCGTCCGGCTTGGCCGAGATCTCCTCGGTCTGGACGTTCAGGTCCTTCTTCGCCTTGTCGAGACCGGCGGCGGCCGAGTCGTTGAAGGACTGGTCACCGCGGCCGCCGATGTCGAAGGCCAGGCCGATCTTGAGGGTCTTCTTGCCGCCCTCGTCACCACCGCCACCGGTGTCCGCCTTCTTGCCACCGCATGCGGAAGCGCTGAGCAGCAGCGCCGCACCCGTCACGGTGACGAGCGAAGTCTTCAGTCCACGGCGCAAGGTAGCGCTCCTTCCGTTCCCCACCCACGGTCAGGCGACCGGTCCGGTCACCGAAATCGATCGGACGCTACCCCGCGAAAGAGGGCAAACTTCCCGCCTGCACCGATTCGCAATAGGTCCGTTACCAATGCGTACGCATATCGCCACAGGTCAGCGGCGACGTCGGTGGCCGGAGGGACGTGCGGAGTTGCCAAGTCACAGGGTACCGGCGGGGGGCGGGAGGTCACGTTGCGTGACACGGCGGCTACGCGAGCGCCGCGCCCTCGATCTGCTCGGCGTCGCCGGGGCGGCCGCCTTCCCACAGCGCGGTCAGCGCGGTGGCGCTCAGCACCCGCAGGCCGACCGCGATGCACCGCTCGTCGACGTCGAAGTCGCCGCGGTGCAGGTCGTACTCGCCGGGCGAGCCGGGGGTGCGGACGCCGAGCCGGGCGAGCGCGCCGGGGATCGACTCCAGGTACCAGCCGAAGTCCTCGCCGCCGAGGCTCTGCGGGGTCGGGACGACGCCCTCCTCGTCGATCACCTGCGCGGCGGCGTCGCGGAACATCTGCACGCTGGCCGCCTCGTTCACGGTCGGCGGGACGCCCCGCACGTACTCCAGCGACGCCTCCACGTCGTAGGCGGCGGCGACCGACTGCAGCAGCGCCTTCATCATCTCCGGCGCGCGGTGCCACGCCTCGTCGTCCAGGCAGCGGACGGTGCCCTCGGCGATCCCGTCGTCGGGGATCGCGTTGGCGACCGACCCGGCCGAGACGCGCCCCCACACCAGCGACAGGCTGGAGCGCGGGTCGACGCGCCGGGACAGCGCGGACGGCAGCTCGGTGACGATCTTGGCGAGCGCGTACACCAGGTCGGCGGTCAGGTGCGGCCGGGCGGTGTGCCCGCCGGGGCCGGTGACCTTCACGTACACCTTGTCGCAGGCGGCGGTGATCGGGCCGGTGCGCAGCCCGAGCTGGCCGACCTCGATGCGCGGGTCGCAGTGCAGCGCGAACGCGCGGTCGACGCCCGCGATGCCGCCGGCGGCCATCACGTCCAGCGCCCCGCCGGGGGTCTCCTCGGCGGGCTGGAACAGCAGCCGGACCCGGCCCGGCAGCAGCCCGGCCTCGGCCTGCTGCGCGAGGAACAGGCCCGCGCCCAGCACCATCGCCGTGTGGACGTCGTGGCCGCACGCGTGCGCGACGCCGGGGACCGTCGACCGGTACGGGACGCCCTCCTTCTCGTCCTGCAGCGGGAGCGCGTCGATGTCGGCGCGCAGCGCGACCGTGGTGCCGTCGGCGGGGCCGATGTCGCAGAACAGGCCGGTGCCCTTGGGCAGGACCACCGGGTCGAGGCCGGCGGCGCGCAGCCGCTCGGCGATCTTCGCGGTGGTGCGGTGCTCGGCGTAGCCCAGCTCGGGGTGGGCGTGCAGGTCGCGGCGGAACGCGATCAGCTCGTCCTCGTGCGCGGCCAGGAACGCGTCGAGCTGCGGCTGCAGGACGGCGCCGCCGAGCACCGCGGGCACGCTCGCGCGGCCGGGGCCGGGCGTCCCCGCCCGGGGTCCGCCGGCTGCCGCGGTTCCGTTCAGGGGGCCGGCCTCGCCGGCGTCCCGGTCCACGGGGTCCGCGGCATCGGGTGGTTCAAGGCCGGGCATCACCCCGGGTCCCGGATGTGTCATCTGCGCCCCCTGTGCGACGGCGGAGCCGAACGGCGCCCGCCCGGTGGTGTTCTCGTTCTCGGGAACGTTCTCTACGACGTGTTCGCTCTTCGGCGGCTTCGCGTTCGCGGGGCGGGCCGTCCGCTGCGGCCTCTCAGGCTCCGGCATGTACGACCTCCCCCAGTGTGACGAACCGGTCCTCCGCGAGCTCCGTGATCGCCGCGTCGACGATGTGCTCCAGCGTCCCGCCCTCGGCGCGGATCGCGCGCTGCCGCTCGTACGCGGCCCCCTGCTCCAGGACCTCGCCGGCGACCTTGAGCTCCTCGGCGCAGCCGAGCCGGTCGGCGACCGGCTCCAGCTCCCTGATCAGCTCGTACAGGTCGTCGCGGAGCGGCGCGGTGTTGCCGCTGTCGTCGGTGATGATGATGGCGTCCAGCCCGTACCGGGTCGCGCGCCACTTGTTGTCGCGCACCACCCAGGCCGCCGGTTTCGGCAGCGTGTAGCCCCGGTCGAGCTGCTGATCGAACAGCGTGACCAGGCTCTGGCACAGCGCCGCGGCCATGCCCACCTCGCGCAGGGTCGGGATGCCGTCGAACATCCTGATCTCGACCGTGCCGAAGTCGGGATGCGGGCGGATGTCCCACCACACCTCTTTGATGCTCCGGATAGTTCCGGAACGCATCAGCGTCTCCATGTAATCCTCGAACGCCGCCCAGCCGTCCAACAGGTGGGGTGGTCCGGCCGTCGGGAGCTGGCCGAAGACGACCGCCCGGCAGGATGCCAGGCCGGTGTCGCCGCCGCTCCAGAACGGGCTGGACGCGGTGAGCGCCAGGAAGTGCGGAAGGTAGGACGAGAGCGCGTTGACGATGGGGATCGCCTTGGCGCCGTCGGAGATGCCGACGTGGACGTGAACGCCGAACGTCTGGATGCGGCGCGCCAGCCACTGCATCTCCTCGACGAGCTGGGCGTAGCGGCCCATCGGCGCCATCACCGCGTCCCGCCAGTCGCTGATCGGGTGGGTGCCCGTGCAGGCCAGCGCGATGCCGCGGTCGGCGGCGGCGGCCCGAAGCGCGCCGAGCGTGCCGGCCAGGTCGGCCTTGGCCTCGCCCACGGTGCTGCAGATCCCGGTCACGACCTCGACCATCGACTCCATCAGCTCGTGCCGGATGCGGGGGTTGTCCCCGTCCAGGCTGAGCGCGGGCAGGGCGGCGAGCACCTCGCGTGCGTCCTGCCGCAGGTGCCTGGTCTCCGCATCGACCAGCTGGATCTCCCACTCGACGCCGAGCGTCGCGCCGTTCGATGCGTTGAAGTCAATGGCCACGGCCAACCTCCGTCCACAATCCTTGCAGGTCGTTGCGTGGCACGTGGCGCAATTCAGCCAGCGGGTCCCTAAGCCTGGACAAACGCCGGTCCAGGTCACGTGTTCGCTCCATGATGGCGCTCGTGCCCGCCACCCTGCCGGGTGTCCATGCCCTTTGCGGATCATTTGACTCATGCGGGCGGGGGACGGACGTCCGGGGGTCCTACTTTTCGGTCATCGATCTTGTTCGGGGCATCACTAGATCGAACTAGTCAGCCCGTCCCAAAATACCGTCCATGACGGACTGTGACCAATGAAGCGTGTCCCTTACGTACCGTCATATCACGTCTGCTCCATGCGTCGCGTCCGTCCCATGCTTGCCGTCTTCGCGGTCGGGTACCCCTTCGCCGGATACGTCGCCTAGTCTTCGGGGGAGTCATGGGCGTTGGGCGCCTGCGCGTCGGGAGCGGTACGGCTCCCACGGGAAAGAGGAGCGTCGAGAGCTTGCGAGCCGAGCGACGAGGGCCGGCCGGCGTCCGCCGCGCCCTGACGGTGTGCACGATTCCGGTCGCGGCGGCCGCCGTCGCCGCGGCGCCCGCGCTGGTCGCGGCGCCCGCCG
>NZ_JBIQHY010000162.1:0-12656 GCF_044508335.1 Actinomadura sp. | reverse complement strand
TGATGGCGTCCTGGTGGGAGCCGGAGAAGGCGGTGTAGACCAGGTCGCCGCCGTAGGGGTGCCGCTCGTGGACGGGCAGCTGGTTGCAGTACTCGACCGTCCGGCGGATCTCGTCGATGTCGGAGAAGTCGATCATCGGGTCGACGCCCTGGGTGAACAGGTTCAGGCCGAGGGTGACCAGGCAGACGTTGCCGGTGCGCTCGCCGTTGCCGAACAGGCAGCCCTCGATGCGGTCGGCGCCCGCCATGTAGCCCAGCTCGGCGGCGGCGACGGCCGTGCCGCGGTCGTTGTGCGGGTGCAGCGACAGGACGACGGAGTCGCGGTAGGCGAGGTTCCGGTTCATCCACTCGATCTGGTCGGCGTACACGTTCGGCGTCGCCATCTCGACGGTCGCCGGCAGGTTGACGATGACCTTCCGGTCGGGGGTGGGCTTCCAGACGTCGTTGACCGCGTTGCAGACCTCGACGGCGTACTCCAGCTCGGTGCCGGTGAACGACTCCGGCGAGTACTGGAAGTAGATCTCGGTGTCGCCCATGTCCTCGGCGAGCTTGGCGCACAGCTTGGCGCCCTCGACCGCGATCGCGGTGATGCCGTCCTTGTCCTGGCCGAACACCACGCGGCGCTGCAGCGTGCTGGTCGAGTTGTACAGGTGGACGATCGCCTGCCTGGCGCCGCGCACCGCCTCGAAGGTCCGCTCGATCAGCTCGGGCCGGGCCTGGGTCAGCACCTGGATGACGACGTCGCCGGGGATCCGGTCCTCTTCGATGATCTGCCGGACGAAGTCGAAGTCGGTCTGGCTGGCCGCCGGGAACCCGACCTCGATCTCCTTGTAGCCCATCCGTACCAGCAGCTCGAACATCTTGAGCTTGCGGTGGGAGTCCATCGGGTCGATCAGGGCCTGGTTGCCGTCCCGCAGGTCGACGGCGCACCAGCGCGGCGCCTCGGTGATGACGGCGTCCGGCCAGGTGCGGTCCGCCAGCCTGATCGGCTCGAACGGGCGGTAGCGCTGGAAGGGCATGCCGGAAGACTGCTGTTGCGGATACATCCGTTGAGATCTCTCTGCTCGAACCTCGCGGCCGACGTCCACGTCAAAGTCCCGCAGCGAGGGAGCCGACCTGTTCTACAGGCCCCCGCTGCGGCCGCTAAGGAGGAGCAGCTCACGCAACACGCTCGCCAAGTTAACAGATGCCATCCGGGTTACGGAAACCGGCGTCCGGATGCTGAGACGACAGGGGCCTCCTCCGTCTCACCGAACGCTCCCCGGAGCCCGGGGCATTCCCCGCCGGGGTCAGGGGACGAGGACGGAGAGGCAGGTCACGCAGCCGTCGAGCGCCTCGAACTCGCTGATGTCGACGCTGGTGACGCGCAGGCCGTCAGCGGCCAGCTGCGCCGCCGTGCGCGGCGCGGAGGCCGCCATCAGGACGTGGCCGGGTCCGAGGATCACCACGTGGGCGCCCGACGGCTCGGGGGCGACGCGCATGCACGGCAGCACCGAGGTGTCCACCATGTCCGGCATGCCGATGAGGCCGCCGTCCGGCAGCGCGGTCAGCGCCGACTTCAGGTGCAGGCAGCCGCGGGTGTCCACCGGGACGACCTTCCGCCCGCCCAGCAGGTGCGCGAGCTGGCAGATGCCCTCCTCGTTGGTGCGGGCGCCGCGCCCCACGTAGACGGTGTCGCCTACGCTCAGCACGTCGCCGCCGTCCAGGGTGCCCGGCGCCTTGATCCGCTCGATCCGCAGGCCCAGCTCGCGCGCCGCCCGCTCCGCGCCCGCGCGCTCGCCCCGGCGGCGCTCCTCCCCCGACCGGCACACGATCGCGACGTCGCCGGAGACGACCAGCGCGTCCTCGACGAACACCGCGTCGGGGTGGTCGTCGGCGGGCGGGACCGCGCGGATCAGCCAGCCCGCCGAGCGCAGCGCCGCGACGTACGCCTCGTGCTGGCGCGCCGCGAGCGCGGCGTCCACCGGGCGGGGTTCGGCGTGCGTGACGATCCCCTCGGCGATCCGCGGCCCGGGCGGGCGGACCAGCGCCGTGCCCGCCGCCTGCCTGTCAGCGCCCTCCATGTCAGTGCGACGCCCCCTCCGTGGTCACGATCACGCCCAGCGCGTACGCGCGGGACATGCCGAGCAGATCCGCGATGGCGTGCAGGGCCCGCCGCTCGCCCTCGCCGAGCGGCCCGTCCGCCAGGCCGATGCGGACGGCCTGGGCGAGGAACCACTCCTTGGCCTCCACCGCGAGCTGGGCCCCGGCCCGCACGACCTCCCGCTCCAGGAACGTGCGGCGCAGCGCGAGGTCGGCCTGCACGGCCTCCGCGTCGTAGTCGGGCTCGCCGTACCCGGTGACCGTCGCGATCGCGCGGGCGCGGGCCGCCGCGTTCGACGGGTCGCCGGCCCGCAGCACCAGCGCGGCCGCCGCGCGCATCCCCGCGGCGAGCGTCTCGGCCATCTGCTGCGCGGTCGGCGTCCGCAGCGCCGAGACGGGGAACCGGCCGCGGCACTTCCGGCACTCCACGGCGTGGCCGAGCCGCCACAGCGGCACCATCGGGACGAAGAACACCGAGAACCAGCGGCGCCCGGCGCGCCTGCGGTAGGCGCGGTCGCCGCCGCACTGCGGGCAGTGGAACGTCCCCTCGCTGACCGTACGGAACACCGCCGTCAGGCCGAAAACGAGCAACACCGGGGTTCTCCTCCCATAACGGACTTTGTCCAACGTACCGATCCGCGGGCCCCGACGTGGCCGTCCCGGGCAATGCCGTCCCTGCCCTTACGCTGGGTTCATGACCGGTGACCTGGGTTCCGACGCGGGACGCGCGCGCTCGCGCCCGTCCTTCCTGCCGCCAGTCGACGGCTATCCGCCGCCCGCGGGCGATCCGGCAGAGCCCGCCGCGCAGCCGCCCCCGCAGCCGCCCGCGCAGCGGCGCGGTGCCCCGTGGATCATCGCCGTGATCGCCTCCGCGTCCGCGCTGCTCGTGTCGGCGTTCCTGCCGTGGGCGCACGCGGACGCCGTCCTGGAGCTGTTCGGCCGGACGCTCAGCCGCGACCTCGGCAGCGTGGCCGGCATCGACGCCGACGACATGGTCCTCGCCGTCCCCGTGCTGGCGGTCATCGCGATCGCGCTGGCCTTCTGGGACCTGATCGGCCGGGACTCGCGGATCGGCGGGCTCGCCGCCGTCCCGGGGGCGCTGGCGCTGCTGGTCTGCGGCATCTTCGTGCTGCGGCTCGGCGACGTCCGCGACGACCTGCCCGAGACCGGCCTGGACCTCGGCTACCAGATCACCGTCCGCTACGGCTGGTACCTGGCGGTCGTCGCGTCCCTGTTCGTGATCGGCTTCAGCCTGGCCCGCCCGATCGGCGAGCGGGTGGCGCGCTCGCAGCGGCCCGCCCCGCACCGGTACGAGCCGCAGTACGCCTACCCGGAGCAGCCCGGCGAGGCCGCCGCCTGGCCCGACGAGGACCGGGCGTGGGGCCGGGGGCCGGACGGGCCGGAGGAGCCCCCGCACCCGGCGCCGCGGCCCGAGCCCGAGCCCGAGCCGGGGAAGGATCAGTCGTAGAACCCGAGGCGGCGGAGCTGCTTCGGGTCGCGCTGCCAGTCCTTGAGGACGCTGACGCGCAGGTCGAGGAACACCTTCGTGCCGAGCAGCGCCTCGATCTGCCGCCGCGCCGCCGCGCCGACCTCGCGGAGCCGCGAGCCCTTGTGCCCGATGATGATGCCCTTCTGGCTGGGCCGCTCGACGTACAGGTGCGCGTAGACGTCGACGAGGTCGTCGCGGCCCTCCCGCGGCGCCATCTCGTCCACCACCACGGCGATCGAGTGGGGCAGCTCGTCGCGGACGCCCTCCAGCGCCGCCTCCCGGATCAGCTCGCTGATCATGACCTGCTCGGGCTCGTCGGTGAGGTCGCCCTCCGGGTAGAGCGGCATGCCCTCGGGCAGGTGGGAGATCAGCAGGTCGCCGACGAGGCCGACCTGGAACCCGTCCGCCGCGGAGCACGGCACGATGTCGGCGAACTCGCCGAGCCGCCCGACGGCGAGGAGCTGCTCGGCGACCCGCTCGGGCGCGACCAGGTCGGTCTTGGTCACGATCGCGACCACCGGCGTCTTCTTCACCGCGGCCAGTTCCCGCGCGATGTACTTGTCGCCGGGCCCGACCGGCTGGTCGGCGGGGACGCAGAAGCCGATCACGTCGACCTCGGTCAGCGTCGACCGGACCAGGCTGTCGAGGCGCTCCCCGAGCAGCGTCCTGGGCTTGTGCAGGCCGGGCGTGTCGACGATGACGAGCTGCGCGTCCGGCCGGTGCACGATCCCGCGGATGGCCCGCCGCGTCGTCTGCGGGCGGCTGCTGGTGATCGCCACCTTGGTCCCGACGAGGGCGTTCATCAGGGTCGACTTGCCGACGTTCGGCCGCCCGATGAAGCACGCGAACCCGGCGCGCATGGTCATCGCGGTGTCCCCCTCCTCCGGGCCCTGGCGGCCCTCCGTCGTCGGGAACCGCGGTGCGATCGCGGCCGGAGGCTGCGACGGCTGGTGTGACGGCAAGTGTAGTCGCGCCGGGACGGTCTCCCGGTCATGCCGCGGCGCCCAGGCGGTCGAGGGCGGCGGTCGCGTCCTCGACCCAGCGGGCGGCGCCCAGGCGGCGGGCCACCTCGGCGGCCCTGCGGTAGTGGGCGGCGGCGGTCTCGGCGGGGAGTTCCAGGAAGACGGCGAGGTCGCCGAGGACCTGCGCCACGGGCCCGAGGGTGGCGACGGCGGTCGAGCCGCCGCTGACGTGCCCCTCGTAGGGCAGCAGCGCCGTGTAGACCTCCTCGGCCAGCGCGCGCTCGCCGAGGGCGATCGCGCGCAGCGCCCGGACCGCCATGGTGAGGTCGTAGAAGTAGTCGCGCCGGACGGGACCGGTGCCGGCGGCGACCCGCCGCGCCTCCGCGGTGCGCCCGGCGGAGGCGAGGGCGAGGGCGTGGATGTCGGCGGTGGCCTCGACGTGGCTCCACTGCCGGTGCAGCCACGCGGCGCCGTCCACCAGTTCCCCGGCGCGGCCCTGCACGAGCCGCAGGCAGAAGATCCCGACGAACACCATCCCCTGCTCGCTGAACCAGATCCCGGTGCGGCCGATGGCGCCGCCGATCTCCTCGTAGGCGCGCTCGGCCTCGTCGAAGCGGGCGGCGAAGGCGAGCGCCAGCCCGGCGTGCCAGCCGGCGATCTGGGCGAGCAGCGGCAGGCCGTACTGCTCGGCGAGGCGCCTGCCCTCGACCAGGTGGCGGTGCGCGGCCGGCAGGTCGAGCGCGGCGACGGCGACCTGCTGGAGCTGCAGGTGCGCGAGGACGAGGTAGGTGCCGAGGTCGTGCTCGGCGGCGAGGCCGAGCAGCTCGGTGGCGAGCCGGCGCCGGCGGTGCAGGCCGTCCGCGTCCCGGTACCCGTTGATGTAGCCGCCGTTCAGCGCGGCGGCGAGCAGCTCGGGGACGCCGAGGCGCCGCGCCGTGGCGATGGCCTCGTCGGACGCGGTGAGGCCGCGGTCGTGCTGCTCGCCCTCCAGCTCCATCGCGAGGGTGGTCAGCAGCCGGACGCGGAGCTCGGCCTCGTCGGCGGGGAGCCGCGCGAGCGCCTCGTCGGTGGCCTCCACGACGGCGTGGTCGACGGTGCCGTACTCGCGGCTCGTCCACAGCGTGGGGACGTCGAAGCTCGCGATGATGCGGGCGAGCAGCCGGACGTCGCCGAAGGCGCGGGCGTCGGCGATCGCGGCCAGCCGCCGCTCGCGGGCGGCGACGATCTGCCCGGCGAGCGCGCCGGCGCGGATCGCGGCGGCCTCCGCCTCCAGCCGCTCGCGGGTCGCGCCGGGGCCCCGCGCCCGCAGCGTGTCGACGGCGCGGGCCCACAGGTCGGCGGCGGCGCCGTGCGCGAAGCGCGCCTCGGCGGCCGCGGCGGCGCGCTTCGCGTAGCGGACGGCCTTGTCCGGCTCGGCGCCGGACTCCAGGTAGTGGTGCGCGAGCGCGGCGGCCTCATCGGGCGTGTGCCGCTCCAGGGCGGCGGCGACGCGGCCGTGCAGCCGGGTGCGGCGGGCCCGGGACAGCCCGGCGTAGAGGGTGTCGCGGACGAGGGCGTGCGCGAACCGCATCCGGCCCGGCGCGGGCTCGGTGACCAGGCCGCTGCTCAGCCCCGCCTCGACGGCGTCCAGCACCGTCTCCTCGTCCCCGGCCAGCTCGGCGAGGACGCGCAGGTCGGCGTCGCGGCCGATGACGGCGGCGTCCCGCAGCACGGCGCGGGCCGGCTCCGGCAGCCGGGCGATCCGGCGGCGCAGCACGTCGCCGACGCCGGCGGGCACCCGGCGGGTCGCGGCGGGCAGGCCCTCGGCGTCCAGGAGCCGGGCCGTCTCGCGGGTGAAGAAGGGGTTGCCGCCGGTCCGCTCGGCGATGGCGGACAGCTCCGCGGCGTCCAGGCGGGTGGCGCAGGTGGCGCGGACCAGGACGGCGACCTCGTCCGGCGACAGCCCGCCGAGGTCGATCCGGACGGGTTCGTGCCGGGCGAGGGCCGCGAGCGCGGCGGCGAGGCCCTCGGCGACCTCGGTCTGCCGGAACGTGGCCACCAGCAGGACGCGGCGGTCCCGCAGCCGCCCGGCGAGCCGCACGAGCAGGGCGAGGGTCTCCTCGTCGGCCCAGTGCAGGTCGTCGAGGACGAGCAGCAGCGGTGCCGTGTCCGCGAGCCCGGTGAGGTAGTCGCCGACGGCGAGGTGGAGCCGGAACCGCCCCGTGGTGACGTCGGCGCCGCCGGGGCCGGTGGCGGCGTCGTCCAGCAGCGGGGCGAGGCGGCCGGCGAGGCCGGCGGCGGGCGGCGCGGCGGCGGTGAGGTCGCGCAGCAGCTCGGCCCACGGCCAGGCCGCGGGCGCGCCGCCGGTCTCGGGCGCCCGGCCCCACGCGCACGTCCAGCCCTGCTCGGCGAGGTCCGCGGCGAACCGCTCGGCGAGCGCGGTCTTGCCCATGCCCGCGTCGCCGGCGACGAGGACGGCGCCGCCGCGCCCGGCCGCGGCCTCGCGGGCCGCGTCCGCGAGGCGGGCGAGTTCGGCGGCGCGCCCGACGAAGGCGGGCTGCTCGGCGGGTTCGGGCGCGAGCCGCAGGACGGGGCGCACCGGTTCCGGCTGCCCGAGCTCCGGGGCCTGGGCGAGGATGGCGGCCTCCAGCCGGCGCAGGGCAGGGCCGGGGTCGACGCCGAGCTCCTCGGTGAGGACCGCGCGGGCGCGGCGCAGCGCCCCGAGGGCGTCGCCCTGGCGCCCGGCGCGGTAGAGGGCGAGGGCGAGCAGCCGCCACGCCTCCTCGCGCAGCGGGTTGGCGGCGGCGTGCGCCTCCAGGTCGGGGACGGCCTCGGCGGCGGCGCCGAGCCGGAGCATGGCGTCGGCGCGGCGCTCGGCGGCGAGGCGGCGCCGCTCGTCCAGGCGGGCGGCCTCGGCGGCGGCCCACGGCAGGTCCGCGAACTCGGCGTAGGCGGGGCCGCGCCATTCGGCGAGCGCCGCCTCCGCGCTGCGCCGGGCGCCGGCCGGATCGGCCTCCAGCGCGTCGGCGGCCGCGTCGATCAGCGCGTCGAACCGCCACGCGTCGACCGCGCCGTCCGGCAGCCGGAGCGCGTACCCGGGCGGCTCGGTGACCAGGATCCGCGCGGGCGTGCGGGGCGGGCGGTCCGGTTCGAGGGCGCGCCGCAGGTGCGACACGAACGACTGGAGGCCGGCCGCGGCGCGCGGCGGCGCCGCCTCCGCCCACAGGTCGTCGACGAGCCGCTCGGCGGGCACCATCCGGCCCCGCGCGGCGACGAGCCGCGCCAGCACCGAGCGCTGCCGCGGACCGCCGAGGTCGGCGGGCTCCCCCGCCACCTCGGCGCCGAAGGATCCGAGCACGCGTACGACAGGCGACATGTCCCGACCAGCCTAACCGGGACATGTCCCCCCATCGCGATCACTCCCCGCTACGCGCGGCTGGGTTCGGGCTCCCGCGCATCCGCGGCCGCGGGGGCGGCGCCGCCGTGCGGGTCGATCTCCGGCAGGACGCGGGCGAGCGGGCGCGGCAGCCACCAGTTGGCCCGGCCGAGCAGCGTCATCGCCGCGGGCACCAGCACGAGCCGCACGACGGTCGCGTCCAGCGCCACCGCGACCGCGAGGCCCACCCCCATCTGCTTGATCACCAGGCTGGGGTCGGCGGCGAAGCCGAGGAACACCGCCACCATGATCAGCGCCGCGCTGGAGATGACCCGGCCCGTCGCGGCGAGGCCGGAGGTGACCGAGCCGCGCGCGTCGCCGTGCAGCAGCCACTCCTCCCTGACCCGCGACAGCAGGAACACCTCGTAGTCCATCGACACCCCGAACAGGACCGCGAACAGCAGCAGCGGGATGAACGACGACACCGGGACGCTGTGCGGCAGCCCGAGCAGCCCGGCGCCCCAGCCCCACTGGAACACGGCGGTCAGCACCCCGTACGCGGCGGCGATCGACAGCAGGTTCATCGCGGCGGCCTTCAGCGGCGCCACCAGCGACCGGAACACGATCATCAGCATGACGAAGGACGTGGCGACGACGACGCCGATCACCGGCCACAGCCGGTCGGACAGCACCCGGGAGAGGTCCACGTAGATGGCGGTCAGCCCGGTGATCTCCGCGCCGGGCGGCAGCGCGTCCGCGCGGATCCGGTCGACGAGGCCGGTCACCCGCGCGTCCTGCGGCCCGTACTCCGGGGTGACCACGATCACCGCGGCGTCGCCGTGCGGGGACGTCACCGGCGGCGCGACGGCGGCGACGCCGTCGGTCCCGGCCAGCCGCCGCCCCAGCCCCGGCAGGGCGCCGGCATCGGTCTCCCGCAGGTCGACGGTGACGAGCAGCGGCCCGTTCGCGCCGGGCCCGTAGGCGTCGGCGACCAGGTCGTAGGCCTTCCGGACGGTGTTGGACGCCGGCTCGCTGCTCGCGTCGCTCGGCCAGGTCCGCATGGCGAGCGCCGGCGCGGCCAGCGCGAGCATCAGCACCGACGCGGCCAGCAGCCACGGCCACGGGCGCCGCCCGACGTGCGCGGCCCAGCGCCGCACCCGCGGCGACCCGACCGCGATCGCCGCGCCGGCGGCCCGGTCGCGGCGGCGCAGCACCCGCCGCCCGGCCAGCCCCAGCACCGCCGGCAGCAGGGTGACCGCGCTCAGCACGGTCGCCGCGACGACGAGGCCGGTCGTGAAGCCCATGGTCATGAAGACCGGGATGCGGGACAGCACCAGCCCGCACAGCGCGAGCAGCACCGTGACCCCGGCGAACAGCACCGACTGCCCGGCGGTCGCGATGGCCCGTCCCGCCGCCTCCGGCACGTCCATGCCCGCGGCGAGCCCCTCGCGGTGCCGGGTGAGGATGAGCAGCGCGTAGTCGATGCCGACGCCGAGCCCGACCATGGTCGCCAGGGTCGGCGCGGTCGTGGCCACGTCGGTGACCGCGGCCAGCAGCGTGATGCCGGACACGCCCGCGCCGAGCCCGGCCAAGGCCACCGCCAGCGGCAGCCCGGCCGCCACCACCGACCCGAACGCCAGGAACAGGATCACCAGCGCGGCCACGATCCCGATCGCCTCGGCGAGGCCGCCGGGCGCCATGACGTTCTCCGGCACCTGCCCGCCGAACTCCACCTGGTACCCGGCCAGCCCCCGCGTCGCCGACCGCAGCCGGTCGAGCGTCTCCTCGGGCGCCAGGTCCGTGACGGGCACCGCGTACCGGACGGTGATCAGCGCGGTCGCCCCGTCCGGGCTCGGCTGCGCCGGGCTCACCTCGCTCACGTGCGGCAGCTTCGCCAGCTCACCGGCCGCCGCGGCCAGCTTCGCCCGGTCGACCGTCCCCGAATCGGCGTGGACGACGACCCGCGCGTCCGCGCCCGACAGCGCCGGGAACCGCTCCCTCAGCAGGTCCGTGGCCCGCTGGGACCCCGACCCCGCCAGCGTGTAGTCGTCGTGCAGGGCGCCGCCCGCGACCCCGGCGAAACCGGCCACGGCCGCGACGAGCGCCAGCCACACCACGATGAACCGCCAGGGCCGCAGCGCCGCGGACCTTCCCAGGCGGTAGAGCAGACGGGACATGTTCACTCCCCGAATCGGCTTGTCTGACCGTCCGAGGGTCGCGCGGGGCCCTTGCCGCCCACTTGGCGCTGACTTGCGAGCGACCCCGTACGCTTGGCGGCGTGAGCGAGCTGAACCCCGAGGACGCCAAGATCATCACCCTGGCCAGGTCGGCGCGGGCCCGCACGGGCGCCGCCGAGGGCGCGGCCGTGCGCGACGAGACGGGCCGCACCTACAACGCCACGAGCGTGGACCTGCCGTCGCTCAAGCTCTCCGCCCTCAAGGCCGCCGTGGCGATGGCCGTGTCCAGCGGCGCCGAGGACCTGGAGGCCGCGGCCGTGGTGACGGCCGCCGGCGCGCCCGACCCGTCCGACGTCCAGGCCGTCCGCGACCTCGGGCCCAAGGCCCCCGTACTGGTGGCCGCCCCCGACGGCACGCTGCGCACCACCCTCTGACCGGGCACCGGCCGCCGACCGGGCGGGTCAGCGGGACCGGTCGGACTCCCCGGCCGCCGGCGCGTCCGCCGCGGTGGCGCCCAGCCTCTTCACCAGCACCGTGCCGATCCGGTTGCGGCGGCCGGCGATGGTCTCGGCCTTGAGGGAGAGGACGGGGCCGCCCTCGCCGGAGCCGACCTCCGCCGTGGAGCCCTCGATGGGGACGCGGCCGAGGGCGTGCGCCAGCAGGCCGCCGACCGTCTCGACGTCCTCGGCGTCGAGTTCGACGTCGAACAGCTCGGCGAGGTCCTCGACGGGGAGGCGGGCGGTGACGCGGGCGGAGCCGTCCGGGAGCCGGGTGACCGGCGGGATCTCCCGGTCGTACTCGTCGGTGATCTCCCCGACGATCTCCTCCAGGATGTCCTCGATGGTGACGAGCCCGGCGGTGCCGCCGTACTCGTCGATGACGATCGCCACGTGCGTCTGCCGGGCCTGCATCTCCCGCAGCAGCTCGTCGATCGGCTTGCTGTCGGGCACGTAGGTGGCCGGGCGCATGACCGAGTCGACCGTCTCGGTGGACTCGCCCTCGGGGTGCTCCTGCGCGCGGCGGACGACGTCCTTCAGGTAGGCGATGCCGACGACGTCGTCCTCGTTCTCGCCGACGACGGGGATGCGGGAGAACCCGCTGCGCAGCGCGAGGGACATCGCCTGCCGCAGCGTCTTCGTGCGCTCGATGAACACGATGTCGGTGCGCGGCACCATCACCTCGCGGACGAGGGTGTCGCCCAGCTCGAACACCGAGTGGATCATCTCCCGCTCGACCGGCTCGATCAGTTCGCGCTGCTCGGCGAGGTCGACGAGGTCGCGCAGCTCCGCCTCGGACGCGAACGGGCCCTCCCGGAACCCCTTGCCGGGCGTCAGCGCGTTGCCGAGCGCGATCAGCAGCGCGGGCAGCGGCCCGAGCACCCGGGTCACCGGGTGGATCACCGCGGCGCCCGCGAGCGCGATCCGGTCGGCGTGCTGGATGCCGAGCGTGCGGGGGCCGACGCCGATCACCACGTAGCTGACCACGATCATGATCGCGGCGGCGGTGACGTAGGCGCGCCACGTCTCGTCCAGCCAGGAGATGCACAGGTCCGCGACGATCACGGTGGCGACCAGCTCGCAGCCGATCCGCAGCAGCAGCACCATGTTGACGTAGCGGGCCGGGTCGGCGACGACCTCGGCGAGCTTGCGCGCGCCGCGCCGCCCCTCGCGGACGACCTCGTCGACGGTGACGCGGGAGACCCGGGCGAGCGCCGTCTCGGTGCCGGCCAGCAGGCCCGCCATGAAGACCAGGCCCGCCGCCAGGGCGGACAGCCACGCCTGCGTCGTGCTCATCAGCCGCCGCGTTTCTCCCGCCAGGAGGTGAGCAGCTCGGCCTGCAGGCCGAACATCTCCCGGTGCTCTTCCGGCTCGGCGTGGTCGTAGCCGAGGAGGTGGAGGATGCCGTGCGCGCACAGCAGCTCCAGCTCGTCCTCGGTGCTGTGCCCCGCCGACCGCGCCTGCCGCTCCGCCACCGCCGGGCACAGGACGACGTCGCCGAGCAGCCCCGGGTCGGTCTCGCCGTCCTCGTCGGCGCCGCCCGACATGTGGCCGGGGCGCAGCTCGTCCATCGGGAAGGAGAGCACGTCGGTCGGGCCGGGCTCGTCCATCCACTTCTCGTGCAGCTCGGTCATCGCGGCCTCGTCGACCAGCAGGACCGACAGCTCCGCCAGCGGATGCACGCGCATCCCGTCGAGGACGTGCCGGGACAGCGCCGCGATCGCCTGCTCGTCGACCTGGACGCCCGACTCGTTCAGCACCTCGACGGTCACTGCCGCCCCCGCTTGCGGGACCCTCCGCGGGGGCCCTGCTTGAGCTCCGGCACGCGCGCCTCGTCCCACCGGTTGTAGGCGTCGACGATGTCGGTGACGAGCTTGTGCCGGACGACGTCGCGGCTGCTCAGCCGGCAGAAGTCGATGTCCTCGACGCCCTCCAGGATGTCCTGGACGACGCGGAGCCCGCTGGTCTGCCCGCTCGGCAGGTCGACCTGGGTGACGTCGCCGGTCACGACCACCTTCGACCCGAAGCCGAGCCGGGTGAGGAACATCTTCATCTGCTCGGGCGAGGTGTTCTGCGCCTCGTCGAGGATGATGAA
>NZ_JBIQHY010000004.1:136520-138975 GCF_044508335.1 Actinomadura sp. | reverse complement strand
GCATGTTGACCAGGCTCACCTCCACCACCCGCGTCCCCGACGCGGCCACCGTCTGCACCGGCGACGCGGTCTGGCCGCTGGCCGCGAACACGACCGCGGCCGCGGTCAGCAGGCAGCCGGCCGCCGTGCCGGCGATCGCCGGGGACACCCGGACGCCCAGCGACCGGACGAGGGCGGCGCCGGCGAGCAGCACGAACGCGGCCAGCGCGACGAGCAGCAGGATCCAGCCGGTGCGCGACAGCCATCCGGGCACGGGCAGCGCGAGCAGCGGCACCGCGACGTTGATCATGCCGACGTGGATCGTCCAGCCGCGGGCCGGCGGCGCCGGGAGCAGATGGGTGAAGACGCCGAGGAGCGTCTGCCCGACGAACCCGGCGAGGACGAACGGCATCAGCGGCTCGATGCCCTGGGCGACCTCGGCCGGCGGGCGGGTCGCGACGATGGACAGGTCGGCGGCCAGCGCCACGAGGAACCAGCCGGTCCCGGCGGCGAGCAGCCACGCGGCCGGGCTGCGCGGGCGCCGCCGCCGCAGGGCGCGGGCGAACGGGACGAGCGACACCGCGGTCCCCGCCGTGTAGAGCAGCAGCCCGGCCAGGGCCGCCCACCGCGCGTCCGCGGCGAGCCCCGCCACGGCGACGGCCAGGCCCGGCGCGGCCAGGCGCAGGGACAGCCGCGCGATCGCCGGGGTGTGCTCGGTGGCCGGGGTGCGCAGCACCGCGGGCCACAGCGTGAACAGGGTGCCGAGCACGGCCAGGCCGACCCAGCCGAGCAGGTTCGCGTGGATGTGCGCGGCCTCCAGGCGCATGTGCCACATGGCCGGGGCATGGCCCGAGGCCATCCACCCGCCGAGCGTCCCGCCGGCGATCAGGGCGAGGCCCGAGCAGGCGTACCAGGGCACCACGTGCCCGAACCGGCCGGGCCGCGCGCGCCGCGACCGGACGACCAGCACGGCGACATGGGCGCACACGACGCCGACGACGAGCACGGCCCCGGCCGTCGCCAGCTCCGGGTGCCCGTCGGTGGCGCCGCGCAGCACGGCGGCGACCCCGGCGTTGAGGGCGGCGAGCCGGACCGCCGGCCACCACCGGGGCGGGGCGGGCAGCCGCAGCACGGCGATGGCGAACTGGTCCGTCCAGGCGACGACGGCGTTGGTCACCGCGCCGAGCAGGAACACGTGGATGAGCAGCCACTGCGGGGCGGGCAGCCGGTCGCGGGCGACCACGGCGAGGGCGGTCAGGACGAGCCAGGCGAGCACGACGGCGTGCGCGGCGGCGTACCGGGGCGCGCGCAGACGATGAACGATCACGGCCCCAGAGTTCCGGGCGGGCGCGCGGCGTCAGGAGGGCCCAAGGTCCCGTCCTTGGTCCCCGCCGGGCGGGACCTTCGGCCCTGTGTCGCGCGCGCCGCAGGCCGGAAGCCTGTGAGGGCACAGCGGCAGCACGTGGAGGTGCGCCATGCCCCATCCGTTCGCGACCCGTGTCGGTGTCCGACGCCTGGTGACCGCGGCCATCGCGGCGCCGTCGGTGCACAACACGCAGCCCTGGTTCTTCCGGCTGGACGGGAGCGCGGCGGTACTGGAACTCCACGCCGACCCCGACCGCGCGCTGCCGGTGATCGACCCGCACGGCCGCGCCCTGCACATCAGCTGCGGCGCGGCGCTGTTCAACCTGCGGCTCGCGATCCGGGTGACCGGGCACCGGCCGCTGGTCGAGCCCCTCCCGGACCCCGCGCGGCGGCCGACCCTGCTCGCCGCCGTCCGGGCCGAGCCGGCGCCGATGCCGTCGCCGAGCCAGTCGGAGCTGTACGCGACGATCCCGCACCGGCGCACCAACCGCAGGCCGTTCGCCAAGCGGCGGGTGCCGCAGGTCGTCCGGGACGAGCTGATGGCCGCGGCCCGGGAGGAGGGCGCGGTGCTGAGCCTGCCCGGCCCGCAGACCACGGCGTACCTGCTCAGCCTCATCGCCGCGGCGGACGCCAAGCTCGTCGCCGACCCCGCCTACCTCGCCGAGCTGGCCCGCTGGACACCGGACCGCACCCGCGGCGACGGCGTCCCGTGGTACGCGTTCGGGCCGCGGCCGAGCGGCCGGGGCCTGCCGCTGCGCGACTTCGGCCCGGCGGCGCCGTCCGCCGGGCGGGACGTCGACGACTTCGCCGCCCGCCCGCAGCTCGCCGTCCTGCTCACCCGCGGCGACGGGCCCGCGGACTGGCTGCGGGCCGGGCAGGCGCTGCAGCGGGTCCTGCTCACCGCCGCGCGGCGCGGCGTGTCGAGCTCGCTGATGACCCAGCTGCTGGACGTGCGCGGGTCAGGGAGGGACGAGCACCGGTCGCACGGCCACATCCAGTCGATCATCCGGTTCGGCTACGGGCCGGTCGTGCCCGGCACGCCCCGCCGCCCCTACCCGGAAGTCCTCGAACGCGTCTGACCCCGCACACAGAGCCCGCACACAGAGCCCGC
>NZ_JBIQHY010000004.1:74588-136420 GCF_044508335.1 Actinomadura sp. | reverse complement strand
CGGAAGTCCTCGAACGCGTCTGACCCCGCACACAGAGCCCGCACACAGAGCCCGCACACAGAGCCCGCGCACAGAGCCGGCACAAAGACCCCGCACACAGAGATTCCGCACCCAGAGAGGCGAACGATGCCCACACCCGTCCAAGAGTTCACCGACGCGTTCCGTACGGAGCACCGCGGTGTCCGCGACCTCCTGCTCGACCTCGTGGAGGCGTTCCGGGCCCGCGACACCGGGCGCGTCCGCGAGCTGGTCGCGGCGGTAGACGCCGCCACCGGCCCGCACTTCCGCTACGAGGAGGAGTCGATGTACCCGCGGCTCGTCGACATCTTCGGCGACGAGTACGTGGACAAGCTGCTCACCGACCACGACGGCGCGATCCGCAACGTCCGGAGCCTCTACTCGCTCGCCGAGCACGACCGGCTGACGCCCCGGCAGGCCGAGGACGGCATCGAGCTGACCCGGCGGATCCTCCCGCACGTCAGCGACTGCGACGGGCTGTCGATCATGGTGGAGACGCTCCCCGAGGACACGGTGAACGCCATCCTGGCCACCCGGCGCGACGCCCGCGCCGCCGGCCTCGACCTGCTGACGTGGGCGGAGACCGCGCGGGAGCGGGATGTCTGAGCCGGAGCGGCCCCGCATCATCCAGGGCGGCATGGGCGCCGGCGTGTCCGGGTGGCGGCTGGCGAACGCCGTCGCCCGGACGGGCCAGCTCGGCGTGGTCTCGGGGGTGGCGCTGGACGCCCTGCTCGCCCGCGGCCTGCAAGCGGGCGACGAGGGCGGCCACCTGCGCCGCGCCCTCGCGCACCTCCCGCTGCCGGGGGTGAGCGAGCGGATCCTGGAGCGCTACTTCGTCCCCGGCGGGCTCGAGCCGGGGCAGCGGTTCCGGCCGGTGCCGAAGCTCGGCCTGCGGCCGAACCGGACCCGCGACGAGCTGACCGTCGCCGGCAACTTCGCCGAGGTGTGGCTCGCGAAGGAGGGGCACGGCGGCCCGGTCGGGATCAACTACCTGGAGAAGATCCAGCTCGCCACCCCGCCCGCCGCCTACGGGGCGATGCTGGCCGGCGTGGACTACGTCCTGATGGGCGCCGGGATCCCCAGCGAGATCCCGGCGCTGCTGGACGCGCTGGCCGCCGGGTCGCCCGGGCGGGTGACGGTGGCGGTCGCGGGCGCCGCCGAGGGCCGCCCGTTCTCCTTCGACCCGGCGTCGCTGTCCGGGGTCACGACGAAGCGGCCGCAGTTCCTGGCGATCGTGTCGTCGTCCGTCCTCGCCATGTATCTGCACCGGTCCCCGGCCACCCGCCCGGACGGGTTCGTGCTGGAGACGGCCGTCGCGGGCGGGCACAGCGCGCCGCCGCGCGGCCGGCTGCGCCTGGACGAGGGCGGCGAGCCCGTCTACGGGCAGCGGGACCGGATCGACCCGGCCAAGGTCGCCGCGCTCGGCCTGCCGTTCTGGCTGGCGGGCGGCTACGCCCGGCCCGGCACGCTCGCCGAGGCGCGCGCCGCCGGCGCCGAGGGCGTCCAGGCGGGCAGCGTCTTCGCGCTGTGCCGCGAGTCCGGCCTGGAACCCGGCCTGCGCAAGGAGCTCATCGGGCGGGCGCTGGACGGCACGCTCCGGGTCCGCAACGACCCGCGCGCCTCGCCGACCGGGTTCCCGTTCAAGGTCGCCGCGCTGCCGGGCACGCTCTCCGAGCCGGAGGTGTACAACAGGCGGCCCCGGCTGTGCGACCTGAGCTACCTGCGGACCCCCTACCTGAAGGAGAACGGGACGGTCGGCTACCGCTGCCCGGCCGAACCCGTGGACGCCTACGTCCGCAAGGGCGGGGCCATCGAGGACACCGACGGCCGCCGCTGCCTGTGCAACGCCCTCGTCGCGAACATCGGCTACGGCCAGCACCGGCCGGACGGCTACGTCGAGCAGCCCCTGCTCACCCTCGGCCAGGACCTCGGCTTCCTGCCCGACCTCGTCCGCACCGCCGGCGACGACTACTCCGCCGCCGACGCCGTCGACTACCTGCTGCGCACATGAGAGCCGCCGGAACCATGAGACACATCCGCGTGCCCCGCCACGACACCGCCGACCGGCCGTTCATCGTCATCTGGGAGGCGACGCAGGCGTGCCCGCTCGCCTGCCGGCACTGCCGCGCCGAGGCCAGGCCGGACCGGGACCCCGGCGAGCTGAGCACCGCCGAGGCGTTCGGCCTGATGGAGCAGGTCGCCGCGTTCGGCAGCCCGCCGCCGGTGTTCGTCATCACCGGAGGCGACCCGTTCCAGCGGCCCGACCTGACCGCCCTCGTGCGGCACGGCACCCGGATCGGCCTGCCCGTCGCGGTCTCCCCGTCGGGCACGCCGACGCTCACCGAGACCGGCCTCACCGCCCTGCGGGACGCGGGCGCGCGGGCCATCTCGCTGAGCCTGGACGGGTCGGACGCGCGGATCCACGACGACTTCCGGGCGACCCCCGGCGTCTACCGGTGGACGCTCGACGCCTGGCGGGCCGCCCGCGACCTCGGGCTGAAGGTGCAGATCAACACCACCGTCACCGGGCACAACCTGACCGACCTGCCGGAGATCGTGCGGATCGTCCACGAGATGGGCGCGCTCACCTGGAGCGCGTTCCTGCTCGTCCCGACCGGGCGCGGCAGGCTGCTGCCCGCCCTCGACGCGGACCAGGTCGAGGACGTCCTCAACTTCGTCTACGACGCGGGGGCGCACGTCCCCGCCCGGACGACCGAGGCCCACCACTTCCGCCGGATCGTGGTCCAGCGGGACATCCTGCGGCGGCACGGCGCCGACCACGTCGCCGCGCTCGGCCTCGGCCCGCTCTACAAGGAGCTGCGCGAGCGCCTCGCCGAGCTGGACCTGCCGGTGCGGCGCGCCCGGCGCGCGCCCATGGACGTCGGCTCGGCGCGCGGGTTCGTGTTCGTCTCGCACCGGGGCAGCGTCCATCCCAGCGGTTTCCTGCCGACGCCCGCCGGGAACGTCCGCACCGGGCGGCTGACCGACATCTACCGG
Source organism: Actinomadura sp. (assembly GCF_044508335.1). Taxonomy (NCBI): domain Bacteria; kingdom Bacillati; phylum Actinomycetota; class Actinomycetes; order Streptosporangiales; family Thermomonosporaceae; genus Actinomadura; species Actinomadura sp. The sequence continues at coordinate 133,405 of NZ_JBIQHY010000004.1, read as the reverse complement.
ACGTCGCCGCTGTTCACCGGGCTGCGCGACCCCGACAACCTCAAGGGGAAGTGCGGCGCGTGCGAGTTCCGGACGATCTGCGGCGGCTCCCGCTCGCGCGCGCTGGCCACGTCGGGCGACCCCTTCGCGGCCGAACCCTGGTGCTCCTACGTCCCCGGCTCGTTCCCCTACCAGGAGGAACTCGCCGCCTACGGGGCCGTCGCGCCCCGCGAGCGGCGCGCGTGAGAACGGAATCTCAACGTCCCGGACATATCCGCCGTGAACTGGGTAGACGACTCTTGAGAAGGCTTTCCGACGCAAACGGCTGGACAGTGACATGTTCGAGATCGAGGACATCCGGGACTGGCGCGGCCGGGCGGTGATCGACGAGGCCGGGAGCAAGATCGGTCAGCTGGAGGCCGTCTACGTCGACACCCTCACCGACCAGCCCATCTTCGCGACCGTGAAGACCGGCATGCCGATGCGGCAGCGGCTGGTGTTCGCGCCGCTCGACGGGGCGACGCTGGGGCCGGAGCACCTGCGCGTCGCCCGCCCGAAGAAGCAGATCAAGAACGCGCCCGCCATCGACATGGACGGGGAGCTCCTCGCCGGCGACGAGAGCGCGGTCTTCGCCCACTACGACCTGGCCTACGAGGCCGCGCCGGACGAGCGCCGGCTCGCCCGCCGCTGACGCGGCCGCCCCCTCCGGGAGGGATCACCATGGCCCTGTTCCTGTTCATCCTGCTCGTCGCGGTGGCGCTCGGCATCATCGGCGTCGTCGTGAAGGGCCTGTTCTACCTGCTGATCATCGGCATCGTGCTGTTCCTCATCAGCCTCGTGCTGAGCGGGATCCGGATGGGCCACCGCCGCGGCTCCCGCCCCGCCCGGTAGGCCGGACGGGGCGTCAGACCCGCCGCACGAAGCCGTGCCGGACCAGCAGCTCGGTGAGCTGCCGCCCGGCGGCGGTCAGCTCCCGGCCCACGCCCGCGCAGGCCGCGCAGTCGTCCTCCTCGGGCTCGGCCGGGCGCGCCCGCATGTGGTCCTCGATGGCGCGGTCCACCGCGGCCACGATCGCCGGCTCGGCGGACGCGTCGGGCTGGGTGGGCGCGGGCGCGCCGCCGGAGGGCGGCCCCGGCGCGACCACGCGCAGCTCGTGGGCGCGGCGCGCCGCCTGCGCGACCGCGACCAGCTCGGCCGCCCGCCGGTGCCACGCCAGCCACCGCGGGTTGGGCGTCCGGCCGGTCCCGCCGCACGCCGCGCAGTCGGCCTCCAGCGCCGCCGGCAGCAGCGCCGGCCGGTCACCGCTCCCGCTCGGGTCGCTCACACGGACCACCCCTGCAGCTCGTACGCACGCTGACCTCGCCGGGTTCGGGGAGGCGGGGCTTAACGCCGGCGCCGCCGGGTAGCCCGTAGCGCGACCGCCGGACCCGCCGGCGGGCCAGTCGACAGATCGGGGGCACGGATGACCACGCCCGAGGAGAACGCGCCGAAGACCGACGACACCGATCAGGTGGTCATGGAACCGGGCGGCGCACCGGACCGGGACGCGGGACGCAAGAAGCCCCGCCGGGGTCCCGACACGCGCAACGAGCTCGGCGCCGAACTCGAGGACAAGATGGCGGAGAAGGGGCTCTCCCGGGACGACTTCAGCGAGTCCTGACCGGCGCGGGCCGGCCGCGGGCACGCCTCCACGTCCGCGCCCGGTGCCCGGTGTCCGCGAGGTCACGGTTTTGGCGCGGCCCGCTCTACCCTCTTGACATGGCAGTGTGACCGGTAACAGTGTATCCGGGGACACCGGCACCACCCCCGAGGTGAGACGTGAAGCGTAGGAAGTTCGTCAGCCTGGCGCTGGGCCTCGGCCTCGCGCTCGGCATGACCGCGTGCGGCTCGACGCAGAAGACCGTCGACAAGGAGAAGGCGGAGAAGAAGCCGGCGGCGGGCGCGCTCGTCGGCGTCACGATGCCGACCCGCTCGTCGGAGCGCTGGATCCACGACGGCGACAACCTCAAGAAGCAGCTGGAGCAGCTCGGCTACAAGGTCGACCTCCAGTACGCCGAGAACGACATCCCGACCCAGGCCAACCAGATCGACAACCAGATCACCAAGGGCGCCCGGCTGCTGATCATCGCGTCCATCGACGGCACCGCGCTGACGACGCAGCTGCAGAAGGCGGCCGACAAGGGCGTCCCGGTCATCTCCTACGACCGGCTGATCCGCAACTCCCCGAACGTCGACTACTACGCCACCTTCGACAACTACAAGGTCGGCGTGCAGCAGGCGACGTCCCTCCTCGTCGGCCTCGGGCTGAAGAAGGAGGACGGCTCGGAGGGCTCGGCGAAGGGCCCGTTCAACATCGAGGTGTTCGCGGGCTCGCCCGACGACAACAACGCGACGTTCTTCTACAACGGCGCGATGGACACCCTGAAGCCGTACCTGGACAAGAAGACCCTCGTCGTCAAGAGCGGCCAGACCGACTTCAAGACGATCGCGACGCTGCGCTGGGACCCCGAGCGCGCGCAGAAGCGCATGGAGGACGTCCTCACCCGCTACTACCGCGGCGGGACGAAGGTCCAGGGCGTCCTGTCCCCCTACGACGGCCTGTCGATCGGCATCCTGTCGGCGCTGAAGTCCAACGGCTACGGCACGCCCGGCCAGCCGTACCCGATCGTGACCGGCCAGGACGCCGAGGTCGCGTCGGTCAAGTCGATCATCGCGGGCGAGCAGTACTCGACCATCTACAAGGACACGCGGCAGCTCGCCGCCGTCACGGTGAAGATGGCCGACGCCGTGCTGAAGGGCGAGAAGCCCGAGGTGAACAACACCAAGGACTACGACAACGGCGAGAAGGTCGTCCCGTCCTACCTGCTCAACCCGGTGATCGTGAACAAGGACAACTACAAGAAGGAACTCATCGACACCGGCTACTACACCGAGGCCCAGCTGAAGTAACGCCTCGGGTGGGGCGGTCCGCCGGCTAATCCTCCCCCGGCGGGCCGCCCCGCCCCTCCCCGCGAGGAGCACCATGAGCGACGTGATTCTGCGGATGCGCGGCATCACCAAGACCTTCCCCGCGGTCAAGGCCCTCCAGGACGTGAACCTGGAGGTGCGGCGGGGCGAGATCCACGCGATCTGCGGCGAGAACGGGGCCGGCAAGTCGACCCTGATGAAGGTGCTGTCCGGCGTCTACCCGCACGGCGAGTACAGCGGCGAGATCGAGTTCGAGGGCGAGCCGTGCCGGTTCTCCGGCATCCGCGACAGCGAGCAGCGCGGGATCGTCATCATCCACCAGGAGCTGGCGCTCAGCCCGTACCTGTCGATCGCGGAGAACATCTACCTCGGCAACGAGCGGCGCGGCCGGTTCGGGCTCATCGACTGGAACCGGACCAACGCCGACGCGGCGAAGCTGCTGGAGCGGGTCGGGCTGAAGGAGAACCCGGTGACGCCGGCGATGGAGCTCGGCGTCGGCAAGCAGCAGCTCGTGGAGATCGCCAAGGCGCTGTCGAAGCGGGTGAAGCTGCTCATCCTGGACGAGCCGACCGCCGCGCTGAACGACGCCGACTCCGCGCACCTGCTCGACCTGCTGCGCGGGCTCCGCGACGAGGGCATCACCTGCGTGATCATCTCGCACAAGCTGAACGAGATCCGCGCGATCGCCGACTCCACCACGATCCTGCGCGACGGCCGGACGATCGAGACGCTCGACATGAGCGGCGACGTGTCCGAGGACCGCATCATCTCCGGCATGGTCGGCCGCGACCTGGACCACCGGTTCCCCGACCGCGTCCCCGACATCGGCGACGAGGTGCTGCGCATCGAGGACTGGACCGTCCACTCCTCCACCCAGCACGACCGGATCGTCGTGGACCGCGCCTCGCTCACCCTGCGCCGCGGCGAGATCGTCGGGCTCGCGGGGCTGATGGGCGCGGGCCGCACGGAGCTGGCGATGAGCGTGTTCGGCCGCAGCTACGGCACCGGGATCAGCGGCCGGATCTACAAGGACGGCAAGGAGATCTCGGTCCGCACGGTCACCGACGCGATCCGGCACGGGATCGCCTACGCCACCGAGGACCGCAAGACCTACGGGCTGAACCTCATCGAGGACGTCAAGCGCAACGTCTCCGCCGCCGGGCTGCGCAGCCTCGCGAAGGCCGGCTGGGTGAACGACAACCGCGAGTACGACGTCGCCGAGCGGTTCCGCAGGGAGATGAACATCAAGACGCCGAGCGTCCTGGCCCCGACCGGGCAGCTGAGCGGCGGCAACCAGCAGAAGGTCGTCCTGTCCAAGTGGATCTTCACGGACGCGGACGTGCTGATCCTGGACGAGCCGACCCGCGGCATCGACGTCGGCGCCAAGTACGAGATCTACTCGATCATCAACCGGATGGCCGACCAGGGCCGCGCGGTGCTGGTGATCTCGTCCGAGCTGCCGGAGCTGATCGGGATCTGCGACCGCCTCTACGCGATGGCGGAGGGCCGCATCACCGGCGAGGTGAGCCGCGCGGACGCGACGCCGGAGCGCCTCATGCAGTACATGACCCAGACCGAGGAGACCAGAGCATGAGCAGCGTCGTGTCGGCCGACAAGGCCGTGTCACCGCCGCCTGCCGAGCGGCCGAAGCCGGGCCGGACCCTGCCGGTCAACCTGCGGCAGAGCGGGATCTACATCGCGTTCGCGCTGATCGTGGCGCTGTTCGCGGCGCTCACCGGCGGGCAGCTGCTGTCGCCGCAGAACATCTCCAACATCATCGTCCAGAACTCCTACATCCTGATCCTGTCCATCGGGATGATCATGATCATCATCGGCGGGCACATCGACCTGTCGGTGGGGTCGGTGGTGGCGGTGACGGGCGCCATCGCGGCCGTGCTGATGGTCGAGCACGACGTGCCGTGGCCGCTCGCGGTGCTGCTGACGATCCTCGCGGGCGCCGCGATCGGGGCGTGGCAGGGCTACTGGATCGCCTACTTCGAGATCCCGGCGTTCATCGTGACGCTGGCCGGGATGCTGGTGTTCCGGGCGCTGACGCTGACCGTCCTCGGCAACCAGGGCATCGGCCCGTTCCCCGACGAGGTGCGGACGATCGCCAACGGCTTCCTGTCCGGCTACCTCGGCAACATCGGGCTCGGGCCGCTCGGCGGCGCCGACCTGTTCACGCTGCTGGTCGCGCTGGCGCTGGTCGGCGGCTACGTCGGGCTCGGCTGGCGGAACCGGCAGGGGCGCATCCGCTACGGCCAGAAGGTCGAGCCCCTCACCCTGTTCGCGCTGAAGTACGGCCTCGGCGTCGTGGTCGTCATGTTCATGGCCGTGCAGCTCGCCCGGTTCAAGAACATGCCGTGGGTGCTCGTCCTGCTGGGCGTGCTCGTGCTCGGCTCCACGCTGGTCATGAACCGGGCCGTGTTCGGCCGGCACGTCTACGCCCTCGGCGGCAACCCCCTCGCGGCGCGGCTGTCCGGCATCAAGGTGAAGTCGGTGTCGTTCTGGCTGTTCGTCAACATGGGCGTGCTGTCGGCCATCGCCGGGATCGTGTTCGCCGGGCGGCTCAACCAGGCCGGCCCGACCGCCGGGAACATGTTCGAGCTGGACGCGATCGCGGCGGCGTTCATCGGCGGCGCGGCCGTGCAGGGCGGCGTCGGCAAGGTGGTCGGCGCGATCACCGGCGGCCTCATCATGGGCGTGATCAACAACGGCATGTCGCTGCTCGGCGCGCCGAGCGAGCGGGTCATGCTGATCAAGGGACTGGTCCTGCTGGCGGCCGTCGCGTTCGACATCTGGGCCAAGCGACGCGCCGGGACGTCCCGCTGACCGGGCGGCCCGGGGACGGCGGACCCGGTATGTTCCGAGGTGACATGACCTCCACACCACCCGCCAGACCCGGGCTCCGCGACGTCGCCCGGCTCGCAGGGGTCTCCCACCAGACCGTGTCGCGGGTGTTCAAGAACCATCCGATGGTCAGCCAGAAGACCCGCGACCGGGTGCTGGCCGCCGCCGCGCAGCTGGACTTCCGGCCGAACGCGGCGGCGCGGGCGCTCGCCACCGGCCGGTCCCGGACGCTCGGCGTCGTCAGCTTCGACACCGCGCTGCACGGCCCCGCGTCGATCATCGCGGCGATCGAGCGGAACGCCCGCGCGGCCGACTTCTTCACCAGCGTCGCCAGCCTGGAGTCGCCGGGGCACGGCGCGGTCGCCGGAGCGGTCGACCGGTTCCGCGACCAGGGCGTGGACGGCATCATCATGATCCCGGGGCACGTCCCGCCGGACGAGGCGCTGCGGCACCTGCCCGGCGACCTGCCGACCGTCCTGCTCGGGCCGCCGGCCGCCGTCCCGACCGTGTCCGCCGACCACTACCTGGCGCCGCGCGAGGCGACCCGGTACCTGCTGGAGCTCGGGCACCGCACCGTCCACCACCTGCCCGGCCCGGACGACTGGTCGGAGGCCACCGAGCGGACCCGCGGCTGGCGGGACGCCCTCATCGAGGCGGGCGCGGACGTCCCCGACTGCGCGCCCGGCGACTGGAGCGCCCGGTCCGGCTACGAGCGCGGCCGGCTGCTCGCCGCCGACGGCGACGTGACGGCGGTGTTCGCGGCCAACGACCAGATCGCGCTCGGGCTGCTGTGGGCGATCCACGAGAGCGGCCGCCGGGTGCCGGACGACGTCAGCGTCATCGGGTTCGACGACATACCGGAGGCGGCGTTCCTCACCCCGCCGCTCACCACCGTCCGGCAGGACTTCACCGCCCTCGGCCGGCACCTCGTGGAGCTGCTCATCAGCCGGCTCACCGGCGAGGCCACCGAGCCGGACGACCCGAAGCTGGTGCCCAGCAAGCTGATCGTCCGGCGCAGCACGGGGCCCGCCTCCTGACCGGCGGCCCCTGACCGGGCGCCCCCTGACCGGCGGCGCCCGGCCGGGCGCTACCGCAGCGCGCGGAGGCGGTGCATGATCGCGCCGTCCGCGAAGTGGTCGTGCAGGCTCAGGTAGATCTCGTAGAGGTCGTCGTAGGCGTCGGCGCGGGCCCGGTCCGGGACGTAGGCGGACGGGACCCGGCGCCCCATCGCCGCGGCGGCCGAGGTGATGTCGGGGTGCGCCCCGGCGGCGACGGCGGCGTGGATCGCCGAGCCGAGCGCCGGCCCCTGGGCGGACCCGATGACCGACAGCGGCCGGCGCAGCACGTCGGCGTACACCTGCATCAGGAAGGTGTTCTTCATCAGGCCGCCCGCGACGACCAGCTCCTCGACGGGCACGCCGGACGCCTCGAACGTCTCCACGATCTTGCGCGCGCCGAACGCGGTCGCCTCGATGAGCGCGCGGTAGACGTCCTCGGGCCGGGTCGCGAGGGTCTGGCCGACGATCAGGCCGGACAGGTCGTGGTCGACGAGGACCGACCGGTTCCCGTTGTGCCAGTCGAGCGCGACCAGCCCGTGCCGCCCCACCGGCTGGGCCTCGGCGAGGGCGGTGAGGTGCTCGTGCACGGTCCGCCCCTCGGCCGCGGCGACCTGGCTGTAGTAGCCGGGCACGCAGTTGTCGACGAACCAGGCGAAGATGTCGCCGACGCCCGACTGGCCGGCCTCGTAGCCCCACAGGCCCGGCACGATGCCGTCGGCCACGACGCCGCACATGCCGGGGACCTCGGCGAGCGAGTCCGACGACATGACGTGGCAGGTGGACGTGCCCATGATCGCGACCATCTGGCCGGGCCGGACGGCATCGGCGGCCGCGGCGGTGACGTGTGCGTCGACGTTGCCGACCGCGACCGCGATGCCCTCGGGGAGGCCCGTCCATCCGGCGGCCCGCGCGGTCAGCCTCCCGGCGAGGCCGCCGAGCGGCGCGAGATCGTGGCCGAGCTTCGCCGGGAAGCCGGCGAAGTCCGGGTGGAGCGCGGTGAGGAACTCGCCGGACGGGTACCGGCCGTCCTGGTAGATGCCCTTGTAGCCGGCCGTGCAGATGTTGCGGGACTCGGTGCCGGTCAGCTGCCAGATGATCCAGTCGGCGGCCTCGATCCAGCGTTCGGCCTCCGCGTACAGCGCGGGGTCCTCTTCGAGGAGCTGGAGCCCCTTCGCGAACTGCCACTCCGAGGAGATCTTCCCGCCGTAGCGGCGCAGCCAGGGCTCCCCGCGCTCGGCGGCGAGCGCGTTGATCCGGTCGGCCTGCGGCTGCGCGGCGTGGTGCTTCCAGAGCTTCGGCCAGGCGTGCGGGCGGTCCGGGTACCGCTCGCAGAGGGGCGTGCCGTCGGCCGTCGCCGGCAGGACGGTGCAGGCGGTGAAGTCCGTCCCGATGCCGATCACCTGCGACGCCGGGACGCCCGCCACCGCCAGCGCCTTGGGCACGGCGTAGCGCAGCACGTCGATCCAGTCCTGCGGCGCCTGGAGGGCCCAGTCGGGACCGAGGCGGGTCCCGGAGGGCAGCGCCTCGTCGATCACCCCGTGGCCGTACTCGTGCACGCCGTCGCCGAGCTCGGCGCCGTCCCGGACGCGGACGACCACCGCGCGCCCGGACAGCGTCCCGAAGTCGATCCCGACGACGTACCGCTCGTCCCCGCTCATAGGGCTCCTCTCATAGGCCCTGGGCCAGGCGGTGGTACGCCTGGTTCCAGCGGATCTCCTTGGTGAACTGCCGCAGCGTGGTGCCGGCGTCGATGGTGAGCAGCTCGACCCCGGCCATCTCGGCGAGGTCGGCCAGCTCCTCGGTGCCCAGCGCGGCGGACAGGACGGTGTGGTGGGGCGCCCCGGCCGTCAGCCACGCCTCGGTGGACGTGCGCAGGTCGGGCAGCGGGCGCCACACGGCGCGGGCGACCGGCAGCATCGGCAGCGGCTCCGGCGGCGCGACGACCTCGATCTCGTTCGCGACGATCCGGAACCGGTCCCCCATGTCGGCGAGCCCGGCCACGATGGCGGGCCCCGGCTCGGCGTCGAACACCAGCCGCACCGGGTCCTCGCGGGCGCCGATGGAGAGCGGGTGGATCTCCAGCGACGGCCGCCCCGCCGCGATCGACGGGCAGACCTCCAGCATGTGGGCGCCGAGGATCAGCTCGTTGCCGGGCTCCAGGTGGTAGGTGTAGTCCTCCATGAACGACGTGCCGCCGGGCAGCCCGGCGGCCGCGGCCTTCAGCGTGCGCAGCAGCGTCGCCGTCTTCCAGTCGCCCTCGCCGCCGAACCCGTAGCCGTCCGCCATCAGCCGCTGCACGGCGAGGCCGGGCAGTTGCCGCAGCCCGCCGAGGTCCTCGAAGTTCGTCGTGAACGCCTTGAAGCCGCCCTCGCCGAGGAACGTCCGCAGGCCCAGCTCGATCCGCGCGCCGTAGCGGAGCGACTCGTGCCGGTCGCCGCCCGCCCGCAGCTCGGGGGCGACGTCGTAGACGTCCTCGTACTCCTTGACCAGCTCGGTGACCTCGACGTCGGGGACGGCGTCCACCACGTCCACCAGGTCGTTCACGCCGTAGGTGTTGACGGAGACGCCGAACCGCAGCTGCGCCTCGACCTTGTCGCCCTCGGTCACCGCGACGTCCCGCATGTTGTCGCCGAACCGGGCCAGCTTCAGCGTGCGCAGCTCGTGGTAGCCCGCCGCCGCGCGCGCCCACCCGGCGATGCGGGAGCCCACGGACGGGTCGGTGACGTGCCCGGCGACCGTCTTGCGGGCGACGCCGATCCGCGACTGGATGTAGCCGAACTCCCGGTCGCCGTGCGCGGCCTGGTTCAGGTTCATGAAGTCCATGTCGATCGAGTGCCAGGGCAGCTCGACGTTCGCCTGCGTGTGCAGGTGCAGCAGCGGCTTGGTCAGCACGTCCAGGCCCGCGATCCACATCTTCGCCGGGGAGAAGGTGTGCATCCACGCGATCACGCCGATGCAGGAGTCGTCGGAGCTCGCGTCCAGGCAGACCCGGCGGATCGCCTCCGCGTCGGTCAGCACGGGCGTCCAGCGCAGCGCGACGGGCAGCGCCCCGCCGAGGCGCGCGGCGATCGCACCCGACTGCTCGGCGACCTGGCGGAGGGTCTCCTCGCCGTACAGGCCCTGGCTGCCGGTGAGGAACCAGATCTCGCGGTTCGGAAAGCTCATGTGGTCAGCCCCTCTGCCCGTAGACGTTCTGGTAGCGGTCGTACAAGCGGTCGATGTCGCCCGCGTCCATCGGCAGCGGTTCGCCGAGCTGGCGGGACAGGTGGACGGTGCGGGCGACGTCCTCGCACATCACGGCCGCCTTCACCGCGGCGCGCGCGTCGGCGCCGATCGTGAAGACGCCGTGGTTGCGCATGAGGACGGCCGGGCTGCGGTGCCCGTCGAGCGTCTCGACGATGCCCCGGCCGATGTCGTCGCCGCCGATCAGCGCGAACGGGCCGACGGGGATCTCCCCGCCGAACTCGTCCGCCATCGCGGTCAGCACGCACGGGATGGGCTCGTTGCGCGCCGCCCACGCGGTCGCATAGGTCGAATGGGTGTGCACGACTCCGCCGACGTCGGCGCGGTGCCGGTACACGTACGCGTGCGCGAACACGTCGCTGGACGGCTTGAGCGGCTGGTCGCCGATCGGCTTGCCCTCAAGGTCGCACAGCACCATCGAGTCGGGGGTGAGGTCCTCGTAGGGGACGCCGCTCGGCTTGATCAGGAAGGCGTCGCCGCTGACCCGGGCGGACACGTTCCCGGCCGTCCACACCACCAGCCCGCCCTCGACGAGCAGCTGATGCAGGACGGCGAGTTCGGTGCGGAGCGCGGCGGTCTCCTGGGCTGTCATGTCCGCTCCTTTGTTAGCGCTAACATCAATGGCCGACGAACGGGATCTCCGGTTCCGGTCATCAGTGGTCAGGTACCGCGGCGCACCCCGGTGCTCTCCCGGACCACGAGCTCGGGTTCCACCACGCGGCGGGTGCCGGCCGGCTCGGGAACCGGCCGGGAGGCTCCCTCGATCCGGTCCAGGAGCAGGCGGAACGCGCGCCGCCCCACCTCGCCGAAGTTCTGCCGGACGGTCGTCAGCGGCGGCGGGAAGTAGGCGGCCTCGGGCACGTCGTCGAAGCCGACGACGCTCACCTCGCCGGGCACGTCGCGGCCGGCCTCGCGCAGCGCGCGCAGCAGCCCGAGCGCCATCGCGTCGTTGGCCGCGAACACGGCGGTGACCTCGGGATCGGCGGCGATCTGCCGGCCGTGCTCGTACCCGGACCGGGCGCTCCAGTCGCCCGAGGGGCCCTCCGGGACCTCCCGCCCGGCGGCCTCCAGCGCGGCCCGCCAGCCGTCCGCGCGGCCGCTCGCGTCCACCCAGTCGGCGGGCCCGGCCAGGTGCACGACGGTCTCGTGGCCGAGGCTGAGCAGGTGCCGGACGGCCCGCTCGGCGCCGGCCCGGTGGTCGACCGCCACCACGGGGAACGGCACGTCGCCGCCCGCGCCGACCGCGACCAGCGGGGTGTCGGACGGCAGCTCCTTCAGCCCGTCGGCGGCCGACTCGTGCGGCGCCACCACCATGATCCCGTCGGCGGACTGGGCGCGCAGCCGCTCCACGCCCTCCCCGATCGACCGCCGGTTCAGCGAGCTGAGGCTGACGATGCTGACGTTGTAGCCGTGCTCGCGGGCGGCCTGCTCGATGCTGAACACCGTGGACGCGGGCCCGTAGAGCGTGGTGTCGAAGCTGACCACGCCGAGCACGCCGGACCGCCCGGTGGCGAGCACCCGGGCCGCGGAGTTGGGCCGGTAGTCGAGGGCCTGCACGGCCGCCATCACCCGGGCGCGCGTCTGCGGCCGCACCTTCTCCGGGGTGTTGAGCACGCGCGACACGGTCATCGCGGAAACGCCCGCCATCGCGGCCACGTCCTCCATCACCGCCAGCCGCCGGCCGTCGGGCGCCTCCGGTGATTCGGCCGCCACATCGCCTCCCCGAAGTCATTGCTACGCCCCGAATGTTTGCGCTAACTCCCGCGAATGTCAACAGCCGGTCGACCCGCCCGCCGCACCGCCCGGCGCCGCGCCGATCCGCCCCCGGATGGCACGGTCTCGCAGGCAGGAGGTAACCTCCCGCTTACCTCACCCCCCGGAGCCGAGGAGCGCCCATGCCGGACCTGACCGCCGCCGAGACCGTGCGCGCCGCCGACGAGATCGTCCACGACATCGGCTCGAAATGGATGCTGGACCCGGCGGTCTCCGAACACGGGAGGGAACTCGGCTACGCCAACCCGTTCGCCTTCTACTTCGCGGGGCGCGGCGGGGTGCTCGGCGACGTCGACGGCGGCGTGGTCTGGGCCGCGCTCGGCTTCTTCGAGGCCGGGGTCGTGCGTGCCATGTGGGACGAGGGCGTCGCGGTCGCCGGGGCGCGGGAGGCGGCGCGCCGGTACGCCAAGGCGTTCCGGGCCTGGGGCGAGGAGCACCTCCCCGACGACCCGCGCCTGTGCGAGCTGGCCGAGCGGGTCGCGAACGCGGCCGACGGCGCGGGGCTGCCGCTGTTCTGCGGCTGGCGCGCCGAGCCGCTGCCGGAGCGCGGGCCGGGCCGGCTGGTGCAGGTGCTCCAGGTGCTGCGCGAGCTGCGCGGCGGGCAGCACCTGGTCGCGACGACGGCCGTCGGCCTGTCGCCGCTGGAGGCGATCCTGATCCACGAGGGGGAGGGCAAGGCCAGGTTCTGCGGCTGGCAGGGCGACTTCCCCGACTGCTCCGACCGCAAGCCCCTGCGCGCGGAGGCCGAGGAGATCACCGACCGCCTGTCGGCCGCGGTGTACGAGAAGGCGCTGTCGCCGTCCGAGCGCGCGGAGTTCGCGGAGCTGGTGAAGAAGGCCGGCTCGGCCGTCCTCGGCTGACCGGTTTGTCAGCCGGAGACAAGAGCCGCGCGGAGATTGCGCAAACAAACGACTGTCGTGACAAGAACGACTGAGTTCATTGTTGCCCCATCACTCGACCGCTCCGAAAGGAGTCCGCGATGGGGCGACCCACCCTGTCGGCCTCGGGGGGACGACCCCGCGGCCCGCTTCGCTCGTTCGTGCCCCTCACCGTCCTCGCGGCTTCGGCCCTGGCCGCCGGGGCGCTCGCCGGCCCGGTGAGCGCGCGCGAGGCCGGCCGGTCCGAGACGCCCGTCCCGTCCGGCTCGCCCGTCACCGACGTCGTCGAGTCGGCGGTGCGGGTCAAGGTGCCGCTCCCGGCCTCCGCCGGCCCCCATCCCGAAGCCTGCGACTGGCTGTCCTACCTGCGGTTCCGGCACGAGGACGGGCCCGCCGAACCGGCGCGGGCCGACAGGATCCTGGTCGCCCAGCCCGGCATCCTCGAAGGCGCGGGCGCGTTCGACAGCGTCGCGCGGAACACGGTTTCGGCCGCGGCGAAGCGCGGGAAGCACATCGAGTTCTGGGCGCTCGACCGGCGCTCCAACTGCCTTGAGGACCGCACCGGGCTCCAGGCCGGGCTCAGGGCGAAGGACGTCCACCTCGCCGTGGACTACTACTACCGGCAGAAAGAAGTGGACGGCCGCAAATTCGCCGGATACCAGTCGAACGACCAGGTGAAATGGCTGCAGAATGTCGGGCTCGAACAGACCGTGCGCGACCAGTACGACCTGATGGTCCATGAGCTTCCGGACCAGGCGGCCCGAAAGCAGAAGATGCTGTGCGGCGGCCATTCCCTCGGCGGCGTCCTGACCGCCTACTTCGCCGAATGGGACTTCGACGGGAACCACGCCACCACGGGCGACGCCGGCTACAACCAGTGCTCCGGCTACTTCGCGCTCGACACCCGCATCGCGAAGGGGCTGCCGGGGATGGGCGGCGAGGTCCCGGAGGACTGGGTTCCCCTCGTCGAGTTCGGCGCGGGCGCCGTCCAGGCCGGGCTGGAGACCGGCGTGATCCCGCGCGCGCTGTCGGCCCCGGCCGTGGTCAACACCGAGACGATGAACCTGCTGGGCATCGCCGGTCTCGCGGCCAACCTCGACCCGGACGGCGTCTCCGACCTCGCGGCCTACGTCCCGTCCGGGTTCAACCAGGACATGACGTACCGGCTGCTGTTCTCCAAGGACTACCCGACGTTCCTCAAGGGCTCCCCGACGGTGAAGGACTTCCGCTTCACCAACGCCGCGGCGCTCGGCGGGCTGCTGGACGACAACTCCCAGCCGCTCGCGTTCATGCAGGCCAGCGTCGGCTTCTGGGACGGCGGCAGGATCGTCGACAAGGAGTTCCCAGCGCCGAACAACCTGGACGGGCTGGGGCTCGGCGGCCTGTCCCGGCTGCTCGGCAAGGAGAAGAAGGCGATCCCCGACGAGCCGGGCGGCCCGCTCTACACGTGGCGTAACTACGACCGCGTCGGCGCGCCCGACGACCCGGTGTACAAGTCGAAGGACGGCACCCCGTTCACCTCCGCCGGCAAGGAGGTCACCGACATCGCCGAGCTGGCGCGCAGCCTGTCGGAGCACCCGCTCGACTTCACCGAGCACTACTTCCCCACGAAGATGGTCACCGACATCGCGCTGGCGGGCGCGCCCGGCATCGCGGACGACGCCGTCCACGAGGGAGGCATCGCGGCCAACCCGATCCTCAACCTGGAGGCGGGCGACGGCCTCGGGTTCAGCGACCCGCAGCCCGGCGACGTCGTCGCGCCCGGCTACCAGCACCTCGACGTGCTGACGGCCTCCGCCGTGCAGAACGGCGGCGAGCCGGAACCCGTCTCCACCGCGCTGGCCGCCTTCGCGGGTTAGCGCAGCGGTTTGTTTTGCCGGACGGGCGCCGGGTAGGTGGACGGCGCGCGAAGGTGAAGGGTGGTGTGACGTGGGCGTTCGTACATGGATCGGGTCATGGCCCGTCTACCGCCAGTTCACCGGCGACGATCCGCTCGGCCGCGGCTCCGCGGCGAAGAGCGCGGGGACCGAGCGGATCAAAGCCAGGGTGGGCACCGCCGACCAGGTCGTGAAGTCCGTCTGCCCGTACTGCGCGGTCGGCTGCGGGCAGGACGTGTACGTCAAGGACGGCGAGGTCACCCAGATCGAGGGCGACCCGGACTCGCCGGTCAGCCGGGGGCGGCTGTGCCCGAAGGGCTCGGCCAGCCTCCAGCTGACCACCGGGCCGGCCCGCGAGCACCAGGTCCTCTACCGGCGCCCGCACGGCACCGAGTGGGAGCGCCTCGACCTCGGCACGGCGATGGACATGATCGCCGACCGGGTCGTCGCGGCCCGCCGGCACGGCTGGCAGTGGGAGCAGGACGGCCTGCGGGTGCGGCGCACGCTGGGCTTCGCGAGCCTCGGCGGCGCCACGCTCGACAACGAGGAGAACTACCTGATCAAGAAGCTGTTCACCGCGCTCGGCGCGGTGCAGATCGAGAACCAGGCGCGCGTTTGACACTCCTCCACCGTTCCCAGTCTGGGAACCTCGTTCGGCCGCGGCGGCGCGACCACCTTCCAGCAGGACCTGCAGAACTCGGACTGCATCGTCATCCAGGGCTCGAACATGGCCGAGTGCCACCCGGTCGGGTTCCAGTGGGTGATGGAGGCGAAGGCGCGCGGCGCGAAGCTGATCCACGTGGACCCGCGGTTCACCCGGACCAGCGCGCTCGCGGACGCGCACGTCCCGCTGCGCGCGGGCAGTGACATCGCCTTCCTCGGCGGGATCGTCAACTACGTCTTGGAGAACGACAAGTACTTCCGCGACTACGTGGTGGCCTACACCAACGCGCCGGTGATCCTCACCGAGGACTTCCGCGACACCGAGGACCTCGACGGCGTGTTCTCCGGCCTCGACCCGGAGAACCGCAGCTACGACTTCAGGACGTGGCAGTACGAGGGAATGCAGGTGCAGGCCGCGTCCGGCCGGCGGGACATGGAGTACGAGGAGCGCGCCGGGTCGGTCGCGGAGGCGGGGCGCGGCGAGGCGCACGGCTCCGGCGGCGCGGCGATCGGCACGGGCGCCCCGGAGCGGGACCCGACCCTGCGGCACCCGCGCTGCGTGTTCCAGGTGCTCAAGCGGCACTACTCCCGGTACACGCCGGAGATGGTGGAGCGGATCTGCGGCGTCCCGCGCGACCAGTTCCTGCAGGTGTGCGAGATGCTCACCGAGAACTCGGGGCGGGACCGGACGTCCGCGTTCGTCTACGCGGTGGGCTGGACGCAGCACACGGTCGGCGTCCAGTACATCCGGACGGCGGCGGTCCTGCAGAGCCTGCTCGGCAACATCGGCCGGCCCGGCGGCGGCATCATGGCGCTGCGCGGCCACGCGTCCATCCAGGGGTCGACGGACATCCCGACGCTGTTCAACCTGCTGCCCGGCTACATCCCGATGCCGCACGCGCACAGCAACGAGGACCTGGACGCGTTCGTCAAGGCGGAGGCGGCGAAGAAGGGCTTCTGGGGCAACATGCGGGCCTACACCGTGAGCCTGCTGAAGTCGTACTGGGGCGACGCGGCGACCGCCGAGAACGACTACTGCTTCGACTACCTGCCCCGGCTGACCGGCTCGCACAGCACGTACGAGACGGCGATGGCGCAGATCGGCGGCCAGTGCAAGGGCTACTTCCTGATGGGCGAGAACCCGGCCGTCGGGTCCGCGAACGCCAAGATCCAGCGGCTCGGGATGGCGAACCTGGACTGGCTCGTCGTCCGCGACTTCTCGCTGATCGAGTCGGCGACGTGGTGGAAGGACGGCCCGGAGATCGAGTCGGGCGAGATGCGCACCGAGGACATCGGCACCGAGGTGTTCTTCCTGCCCGCCGCCGCGCACACCGAGAAGGACGGCAGCTTCACCAACACCCAGCGCATGCTGCAGTGGCACCACCAGGCCGTGGAGCCCGCCGGGGACGCGCGCAGCGACCTGTGGTTCATGTACCACCTGGGCCGCATCATCCGGGAGAAGCTCGCCGGGTCGGACGACGAGATGGACCGCCCGGTCCTCGACCTGACGTGGGACTACCCGACGCGCGGCCGGCTGGACGAGCCGGACGCGGAGGCGGTGCTCGCCGAGATCAACGGCTACGACGCCGACGGGAGCCCGCTGTCGTCCTACACGCAGCTGAAGGACGACGGGTCGACCAGGTGCGGCTGCTGGATCTACTGCGGCTGCTACGCCGACGGCGTCAACCAGCCCGCCCGCCGCAAGCCCGGCAAGGACCAGCACTGGGTCGCGCCCGAGTGGGGCTGGGCGTGGCCGTCGAACCGGCGCATCCTCTACAACCGGGCGTCCGCCGACACGGACGGCAACCCCTGGAGCGATCGCAAGGCGTACGTGTGGTGGGACGCCGAGCAGGGGAAGTGGACAGGCCACGATGTGCCCGACTTCATCGCCGACCGCCCGCCCGACTACAAGCCGCCCAAGGACGCCACTGGCCCGGACGCGCTCGCCGGCGACGACCCGTTCATCATGCAGGCGGACGGGAAGGCGTGGCTGTTCGCGCCGGCGGGGCTGACCGACGGCCCGCTCCCGACGCACTACGAGCCGCAGGAGTCGCCGTTCGCGAACCCGCTGTACAAGCAGCAGCGCAACCCCGTCCGGCACCTGCTGCCGCCGCATCCCGACAACCGGTACGCGCCGGTGGACGGGGCGCCGGGCGCGGAGGTGTACCCGTTCGTGACGACGACCTACCGGCTCACCGAGCACCACACGGCGGGCGGCATGTCGCGCTGGCAGCCGTACCTGGCCGAGCTTCAGCCGGAGTTCTTCTGCGAGGTGTCCCCGGAGCTGGCGGCCGAGCGGGGCCTGGAGCACGGCGGCTGGGCGACGATCGTCAGCCCGCGCGCCGTCATCGAGGCCCGCGTCCTGGTCACCGACCGGATGCAGCCGCTCGTCGTGGACGGCCGGACGGTGCACCAGATCGGCCTGCCGTACCACTGGGGCCCGAACGGCTACAGCACCGGCGACGCGGCGAACGAGCTGCTGCACCTGTCCCTGGACCCGAACACCCACATCCAGGAGGCGAAGGCGCTGTCGGTCGACATCCGCCCGGGGCGCCGCCCGCGCGGCCCGGCCGCCGCGGCGCTGGTCCGGGAGTACCGGGAGCGGGCCGGCATCACCGCGGAGACCGGCACCGAGGTCTAGCCGGACGGCCCGGCCGGGCGGCTACCGGACGACGAGCGGGTGCTGCCCGGCGGGGACGAGCTCGCCGATGACCGGCTCGCCGGGGATCTCGCCGGCGACGAGGAGGCCGCCGGACGTCTGCGCGTCGGCGAGGAGCAGCCGGTCCTCCTCGGACGTGCCGCGGAACTCGGTGTGCGGGGCGACCCAGCCGAGGTTGCGGCGGGTGCCGCCGCTGACGTACCCGGCGCGCAGGGACTCGCGGGCGCCGTCCAGGTAGGGGACGGCGGCGGCGTCCACCACGGCGGTGACGGCGGACGCGCGGGCCAGCTTGTACAGGTGCCCGAGCAGCCCGAAGCCGGTCACGTCGGTGGCGCAGACGGCTCCGGCGTCGAGCGCGGCGGCGGACGCGTCCCGGTTCAGCCGCACCATGGCGGCGACGGCGTGCGGGAACACCTCGCCGGTCGCCTTGTGCCGGTTGTTCAGGACGCCGAGGCCGAGCGGCTTGGTCAGGGTGAGCGGCACGCCCGGCTTGCCGGTGTCGTTGCGGAGCAGCGCGGCGGGGTCGGCGACCCCGGTGACGGCCATGCCGTACTTGGGCTCGGGGTCGTCGACGCTGTGGCCGCCGCCGACATGGCAGCCCGCCTCGGCGGCGACGTCCAGCCCGCCGCGCAGCACCTCCCGGGCCAGGTCGAACGGCAGCACCTCGCGGGGCCAGGCGAGCAGGTTCACTGCGACGAGCGGCCGGCCGCCGACGGCGTAGACGTCCGACAGCGCGTTCGCGGCGGCGATCCGCCCCCAGTCGTAGGGGTCGTCGACGACCGGGGTGAAGAAGTCGGCGGTGGCGACGGCGGCGAGGCCGCCGCGGGAGCCCGGCAGCCGGACGACGGCCGCGTCGTCGCCGGTGTCGAGGCCGACGATCATCTCGGTGTTGGGCGCCTCCGGGACGGTGCTCAGCCCGGCGACGACGTCCTCCAGCTCGCCGGGCGGGATCTTGCAGGCGCAGCCGCCGCCGTGCGCGTACTGGGTCAGCCTCTTCATCCCGCCTCCTCGGTGCAGCGCCGCCGGAGGTCGTCCACCCGGACCGTGTAGCCCTTCGCGTCCAGGTGCTCCAGGAGCGGGACGGCGACGCGGCGGGTGGTGCCGAGCGCGCGGCGCGCCTCGCTCAGCGTGAACGGGCCGCCGAGGCCCGCGAGCAGCGCGGCGGCGCGGGCGTCGTCGCCGGGCAGCAGCACGATGCCGTCGCCGACCTTCAGCAGCTCGCCGGCCGCGGCCGCGGCGGCGAGCATCCGCGGCGTCAGCCCGAGGTCGGCGAGCCGGTGCGCGTCCGGCGCCCGGAACGGCGCGCCGGCCAGCTCGCGGCGCACCGCGTCGACGGCCCGCCGGACCGGCGGGGGCAGCTCGGGCGCGGTCGCCCGCCCGTAGATCCGGCCGTCCCGCCGCCGCAGGCCGGCGCCGGCCTCGGCCAGCGCCTCGACGAGGGCGCGGTCGGGCAGGCCGAGGGCGCGCCGGGCGGCGTCGGCGGGCAGGCCGGGGTCGGTGGGGTGGGCGGCGGCGTGCTCCTCGACGGCCGCGGTGAGGCGTTCGCGGAGGTCCGCCCAGTGGCCGGGGTCGGCGAGCCAGTCCCCCGCGACCGGCTCGGACGGGGCGGGCACGCCCATCGCGGCCAGCTCCGCCCGCGTGATCAGCCCGCGGCGGCGCAGCTCGGCGGCGCCGTCGGGGCGGCCGCTCATCGAGGCCAGCTCGCGGGCCCGCGCCGCCGCCGCGCCGCGCCGCCGGAACGGCTCCGGGCGGACGTCCAGCACGGTGACCCCGGCGGGGACGCGGTGGGCGCCGGGGTCGCGCAGCAGCGCGACGTCGCCGACGCGCAGCGGCAGCGGCCGGCGCAACGCCAGGCGCGCGGTGTCGTCGCCGAGCGGGCGCACGTGCACCGGCACCGCCGCCGTCCCGACGTGCAGGGTCAGCTCGCGCGGCAGGTCGTGCGCCGGCTCCCCGCGCAGCCGCACGTCGACGAGGCCGGCGGCGAGCCAGCGCCCGGGCGCGAGCAGGGCGCGGCCCCGGCGCAGCTCCCGCACGTCCCCGTGCAGGTTGAGGGCGACGCGGGCGACGGCGCCGACGCGGTCGCGGTCCTCCTTGAGGCTCTGCAGGCCGCGCACCCGCACGAGGCCGCCGCCGGCGGCGAGGCGGTCGCCGGCGGCGATCGTCCCGGCGCCGAGGGTTCCGGTCACGACGGTGCCCCTGCCCCGGACGGTGAAGACGCGGTCGATCCACAGCCGCACGTCGGCGTCCGCGTCGGGCGCGGGCAGGGACGCGGTGAGCCGTTCCAGCGCGGCGCGCAGCCCGTCCAGCCCGTCCCCGGTGGCGCCGCTGACCATGACCGGCTCGACCTCGCCGAGCGAGGTGGCCGCGATGCGGGCGAGCGCCTCCTCCCGGGCGAGGGCGGCCGTCCCGGGGCCGGCGAGGTCGCAGCGGGTCACGGCGAGGAGGCCGTGCCGGACGCCGAGCGCGTCCAGCACCGCGAGGTGCTCCTCCGACTGCCGCTGCCAGCCCTGGTCGGCGGCCACCACGAACATGACCGCGGGGACGGGGCCGACGCCGGCGAGCATCGTGCCGACGAGCCGCTCATGCCCGGGGACGTCGACGAACGCGAGGCGGTCGCCGCCGGGCAGGGCCGTCCAGGCGAAGCCCAGCTCGATCGTCAGGCCGCGCCGCCGCTCCTCCTCCAGCCGGTCGGGCTCCATCCCGGTCAGGGCGCGGACGAGGGTGGACTTGCCGTGGTCCACGTGCCCGGCGGTGGCGACGACGTGGGTCATCGGGCCGCCGCCCGGACCGCCTCGGCCAGTTCGCCGTCCCGCGCGGGCGGCACCGCCCGCAGGTCGAGAAGGCACCGCCCGTCCTCGACCCGCCCCAGCACGGCCGGGACGCCGCGCCGCAGCCGGGCCGCGCAGCGCTCGGGCACCGACACGGCCGCGCTCGGCAGGACGACGCCGGGCGCTCCGCCGCCCCCGACCGCCGCGTCGCTGTCCACGGCCGCCGCGTCGACCCCGCCGTCCCGCAGCCGCGCGGCGATCCGCTCGGCCCGCTCCCGCAGGCCCGCCGCGCCGGCGCGCAGGGCCTCCTCGGTGGGGGTGCGCGGCCCGCGGACGGTCGCCTCCAGCGCCGCGAGCGTCGTCTTGCCGACCCGCAGCGCCCGCGCGAGCGGATGCCGCGCCAGCCGGCGCACCAGGTCCTCCCGCCCGAGGACGAGCCCGCACTGCGGGCCGCCGAGGAGCTTGTCGCCGCTCGCCGTGACGAGGTGCGCGCCCGCCTTGAGCATGGACGCGGCGTCGGGCTCGTCCGGCAGGAGCGGCTCGTGCGCGAGCAGCCCGGACCCGATGTCGCAGACGACCGGGACCCCGAGCCCGGCCAGCTCCGCGACGCCGGCGCTCCGCGTGAACCCCTCGATCCGGAAGTTCGAGGGATGCACCTTCAGGATGAACCCGGTCTCCTCGCCGACGGCCGCCGCGTAGTCGTCCGGCGCGGTCCGGTTGGTGGTCCCCACCTCCCGCAGCCGCGCGCCCGTCGCCGCGAGCAGTTCGGGGATGCGGAAGCCGTCGCCGATCTCCACCATCTCGCCGCGGCTGATGACGATCTCCCTGCCGGGCGCGAGCGCGGTCGCGGCCAGCACGAGCGCCGCCGCCCCGTTGTTGACGACGTGGGCGGCCTCCGCCTGCGGCACCCGCTCCAGCAGCGCCGCCAGCGCGGACCGTCCCCGGCGCGCCCGCCGCCCGGTCTCCAGATCGAGCTCCACGTCGGTGGCGCCCGACGCGCGGGCCGCGGCCTCGCGCGCCGCGTCCGACAGGGGCGCCCGCCCGAGGTTCGTGTGCAGCAGGACGCCGGTCGCGTTGATCACGGGACGCAGCCCGGAGGCGGTCGCCGGCAGCGACGCCACGGCGGCGTCCGCCACCGCGTCCGGCGGGATCTCGCCGTCGCGCGCCCGCCGCTGGGCCGCGACCACCGCCGCCTTGACCACGCCGCGCCCGAGCCGCCGCACCGGCCCGGCGAGCCGCGGATCGGCGAGCAGCACGTCAGTGCGGGGGATCCGCCGCCGCCCGTCCTCCCCCGCGCCGGGTGCGGCTCCGCGATCCATCAGGCCACCTCCGAACACCAGCGTTACCCGCCGGCATCGCACGCAAACGGGGCCGCCCCGGGGTCGGACCGGGAGCCGGTGCCCGGCCCTCGCCCGGCCCCGGGTCGTGACGGCGGAGCAGAATTCCATACGCCGCGCATGAAAGGAAGCCGGGCGCCTTGTCACCGGGGTGAGTGTCGCGTGTGATTCCCCTTACCTAGCCTGGCGGCCCGGGTGTTCGCTGACGGAGGTGGCACTTTGACGGAGCTGTACGAGGGAGCCGCGGAGACCGGCGAACTGTCCGGGGAGCCCTGGCGGGACGTACCGCGCGAGGAGGCGCAGTGGATGCGCCCGCACCTTCCCGCGCTGGTCGACTCCATGGTGGAGGGAGTGCTGCGGCACGTCCCCGAGTACGCCCGGCCCGACGACCCCGTCTACACCGAGACGATCCGGGTCGCGATCGAGCGCGGCATGGGGCACTTCGTGCAGATGATCGCCGACCCGGACGTGTCCTGGAAGGAGGTCCACCAGGTCTTCTTCGACGTCGGGTACGGCGAGGCGATGGAGGGGCGCTCGCTGGAGCACCTGCAGAACGCGCTGCGCGTCGCGTCCCGGACGGCCTGGCGGTACCTGTCGCGGGAGGCCGACCGGCTGCAGAAGCCGCGCGAGCTGGCGATCGCGCTGACCGAGGTGAACTTCGCCTACCTGGACCTGCTGGCGTCCGCCGCCGCGCAGGGCTACGCGCGGGCGCGGGAGAAGGCGGCGGGCGAGCGGGAGCAGCGGCGCGGCCGGCTGCTCAGCCTGCTGCTGACGGAACCGGCGGCGCCCAAGGAGATCGTCGTCGAGCAGGCGAACCTGGCCGGGTGGGGGCTGCCCGAACGGCTCGCGGTGATCGTGCTGAGCCCGCGCCCCGGCAGCGGCGGCGAGGGGCCTGCGGGGCTGCCGCCGTTCCTGCTGAGCGGCCTCGACCGGGGCCGGCCGTGCCTGGTGATGCCCGACCCCGACCGCCCCGGCGGTCCCGACCGGCTCACCGCCGTCCTCAGCGGCTGGACCGGCGCGGTGGGGCCGTCGGTGCCGACGGACCAGGCCGGCGTGTCGCTGCACTGGGCGCACCGGACGCTGGACCTGCTCGCGGCCAGGCGGCTCGGCCGCACCGGGCCGGGCCTCGTGCACGCCGACCGGCACATGCCTGACCTGCTGCTGCAGGAGGGGTGGACGCTCGCGGAGGCGGCGGCCCGGCGGCGGCTGGCGCCGCTCACCGAACTCGGCGCGCACCGCGGGTCCCGGCTCGCGGTCACGCTGCTGGAGTGCCTCAAGCACGGCTTCAACGCGACGGACGCCGCCGAGGCGCTGTGCGTCCACCCGCAGACCGTCCGGTACCGGCTCGCGCAACTCCACGAGCTGTTCGACTACGACATCGAGGACCCGGCGATCCGGCTGGAGCTGATGCTGCTGCTCCCCGTCTGGCTGCGGGACAACGCGGACGGGGAGCAGCCGTGAGCGTCACCCGCTCCTTGCGGGGACCCCGGTGACCGGCAGCTTCCCGTCGAGGTAGGCCCGCCGGCAGGCGGACCTGGCGATCTTCCCGCTGCTGGTGCGGAGCAGCCCGCCCGGCTCGATCAGCACGAAGTCGTGGACGCGCAGGTCGTGCGCCTGCTTGACGGCCGTCCGCACCGCCTGCGCCACCTCCTCCGGGTCGAGGAGCGCGATCGGCACCCGCCGGTTCCGCTCGGCGATCACCACGAGCCCCTCGGTGTCGCCCGTGTCGACCGACACCGCGCACGTGTACTCGCGGCGGATCCCCTTGTGCGCGCCGGACACGGTGAACTCGATGTCCTGCGGGTAGTGGTTGCGGCCGTCGACGATGACGAGGTCCTTGATCCGGCCTGTGACGAACAGCTCGCCGCCGTGCACGACGCCGAGGTCCCCGGTGCGCAGCCACGGCCCGCGCGGCAGGTCGCCGATCGTCCCGGACAGCTCCGCCTTGAACGTCTCCTTGGTCGCCTCCGGGCGCCCCCAGTAGCCCGCGGCGACGTTCGGGCCGTGCACCCAGATCTCCCCGACCTTCCCGTCGGGGAGCCGGACGCCGGTCTCCGGGTCGGCGATGACGGTGTGCTGGCCGTAGGACGTCCCGCACGCGATCAGCTGGATCGCGCCGGGCGCGTCCGCGTCGCACGGCTCGGCGGAGCCGCGGCGCAGCCGCTCGTGGTCGAACGCGACGCGGGTCGGCGGCCGGAACCGCGACGACGCCGACACGTAGACGGTCGCCTCCGCCAGGCCGTAGGCGCACACCTGCGCCTCGGGCCGCAGCCCGCAGTCCTTGAACGCTTCGTAGAAGCCGGTGAGCGTGCTCTCCCGGATCGGCTCCGCGCCGTTCATGAAGACCTGCACGCCGCTCAGGTCCAGCTTCTCCTTCTCCTCCTCGGTGACCTGCGCGGTGAGGTACTCGTAGGCGAAGTTCGGGCCGCCGGTGAACGCGTGCTTCTGCTCGCTGAGCAGCTCCAGCCAGCGGACGGGGCGCATGATGAACGCCACCGGGTCCATGATCACGCCCGGGTTGCCGTAGACGAGCGGCAGCGCGACCGTGGTGACGAGGCCCATGTCGTGGAACACCGGCAGCCAGTTCACGCCGGACGACTCGCGCGGGATGCCCTCGAACGCCCGCCACAGCTGCTCGGCGTTCGTCGCGAAGTTGCCGTGCGTGATGATGACGCCGGCCGGGGTGCGGGTCGAGCCGGACGTGTACTGCAGGTAGGCGATGTCGTCCGGGTCGATCGGCTCGGACGTCCAGTCGAGCGCCGGGTCCACCCGGTCCGCGACGATGACCTCCAGCGGCGGGCGCACGAACTCGCCGCTCAGGAACGACTCGACGGCGGGCAGCAACGCGCTCGTGGTGACGACGACGTCGGGCTCGGCGTCCTGGTAGACGGCGAGCAGCCGGTCCCCGTGGCCGGGCAGGTCCGGGGAGAACAGCGGGACGCCGATGGCGCGGGCGTACATCGCGCCGAGGAACCCGGTGACGTAGTGCAGGTCCTGCGGGGCGAGCAGCGCGACCCGCCGCCCCGGCCCGGTGGCGTCGCGGATCGCGGCGGCGATCGAGCGGGCGCGCCGGTCCAGCTCGCCCCACGTGACGTGCGCGGCGACGCCGTCCGGGTCGGACACGTAGTCCATGAACGTGTACGCGCGGTCGCCGGGGAAGTCCTCGGCGAACCGGGCGAGCCGCTCGATCAGCGGGGTCCGGTCGAGTTCGGGGAGGTCCTTCATGCCGTTTCTCCAGGGGAGGTGACGCGCCGGGACGCGAGGCGCTCGGGGTCGGGCCAGCGCACGTCCCAGACCCAGCCGAGCTTCTCGAAGAGCCAGATGACGCGTGCGCTGATGTCGATCTGGCCTTTGAGGACGCCGTGCCGCGCGCAGGTCGGGTCGGCGTGGTGCAGGTTGTGCCAGGACTCCCCGAACGACGGGATGGCCAGCCACCACACGTTGCGGGCCTTGTCGCGGGTCCTGAAGTCCTCCTTGCCGAACACGTGGCAGATCGAGTTGATCGAGAAGGTGACGTGCTCGCCGACGAACACCCGCATCAGGCCCGCCCAGAACAGGGCGGTGACGGCCCCGTGCCAGGAGAGCGTGAGCAGCGCGCCCAGCCCCATCGGGACGAGGAACGTCGACAGCACGATCACCGCGTACACCGGGTCGAGCGACAGGAACCGGATGTCCCGGTCCTTGAGCAGGTCGGGCGCGTACTTGCTGCGCGAGGTGCGGTCCTTGCTGAACAGCCAGCCGATGTGCGCGTGGTACAGGCCCTTGGTGAGCCCCCAGACGCCCGGCCCGTACGCCCACGGCGAGTGGGGGTCGCCCTCCTGGTCGGAGTACTTGTGGTGGCGGCGGTGGTCGGCGACCCACCGGACCACCGACCCCTGCATCGCCTGCCCGCCGAGGACGGCGAGCACGATCCGCAGCCACCGCTTGGCCTTGAAGCCGCCGTGCGTGAAGTGCCGGTGGTAGCCGACCGTGATGCCCAGCGCGTTGAGCGGATAGAGGAACGCGAAGATGGCCACATCCGTCCAGCCGATCCCCCAGCCCCACAGGAAGGGAACGGCCGCCAGCAGCCCGAGGATCGGCGCGACGACGAACACCACGACCGCGATGCGCTCGGGCAGCGGGACGGTTCCGGAGATGTCCGGCTGGGGGGTGCGGCTGCCGATGTCGGCGACGCCCGCTGTCATGTCGTAGTTCTCCTTGGCTCAGCAGTTGCCGGTGACGGGCTTGCCCTGGAAGCGGTCGCCGAGGAAGTTCGTCACGTCCCCCGCGGCGCCCCAGTCGGTCGACAGGTGCTCGGTCGGGTAGGTGTTCTTCCACGTCGTGTTGATGCCGGCCGCGCAGTACGCCCGGCGGGTGCCGTCCTCGGTCTCGTGCGGGATGATCTCCTCCAGCCAGCCGCGGTACTGGAACACCGGGAAGCCGATCTCGTACCTGGCCCCGGAGGACGGCGGGCCGACGTCCACGCCGAGCTTCTGCCGGTCGACGACCTCGCCCCAGGTCACGCCGCCCGGCCCCTTCACCGCGTACAGCTGGTCGAGGGTGAGCTTGTCCGTGGAGAAGTTCTCGACGCGGGCGCCGAGGAACACCGCGAGCGTCCCGAACAGGCAGTTGGACCGGACGTCCTTCACCGCCTGCGCGCCCCGGTCGTTCATCAGCTCGGTGAACGGCATCTCCGGGTAGGCGGCGTTCAGGCCGACGAGCGCGTCGGCGAGGAAGCCCGCGAAGAAGCTGCCGTTCAGCTGCTTCGCGGTCAGCCTCAGGTCGCCGGGCACGCCGCCCGCCGCGGCGCCGGCCACGTCCAGCTCCGGCGCGTAGGACGAGGCGAGCTGCGCGCCCCACAGCGCGGCGGCGCCGCCCTCGGAGTAGCCGGAGATGCCGACCTTGCCGTCCGCGGTGAGCGTTCCGCCCGGGATCTGGCGGGACGTCCGGACGACGTCGAGCAGCGCGTGCCCCGCGTTCGCGCCGATCATGTACGTGTGGACCTGCCCGTCCAGGTACCCGACCCCGTCGGTCGCGGCGACCGCGAACCCGGCCTTGAGGAACAGCTGCAGGTTGCCGCCCTCGTACATGTCGACGTACTGGCCGGCGAGCTGCTTGGAGAAGGCGCACTGCGGGCCGGAGCCGAGCGTCCCGGGGTTGAACGCGACGGTCGGGCGGGAGCCGCCCTTCGTCCATGCCGCCTCCGGGATCGCGACCGTGCCCGTCACGACGTTCTTCGCGCCCTTGACGTCCGTCGACACGTACCGGACCTTCCACGCCTTCATCGGGACGTCGCCGGGGATGTTCGTCAGCTTCACCGGCCGGCACGCGAGCAGGTCGCCCGGTTCGCCCGGGACGGTCGCCGGCGGCGCCGCGTAGATGTCGGCGTCGGTGGCGTCGCAGCCCGGCGGCGCGGCCAGGGCATGGGGCGCGGTGACGGGAACGGCCAGGGCGGCGCCGAGCACGGCGGCGCCGAGGAGGGGGCGAAGGCGCATTCTCGCTCCAGGGGTGGGCTGGAAACCGAATGCTGACGACTGTGCCGATCACGCTCCGGGCGCGGAATGAAGTCTCCTCACATGGTCGGGCCGCGTTCTTAGCAACGAACTCAACAACCGCCCCGCCGTCCCGCCGCCGTCCCGCCGCCGGTCGAGATGTCCGGCCGGTCACCTAATGTCGGCCTCATGAGCGAGTCGCTACGGGACGCCGGCCGGGCGGCCGGGCCGCGCCCGCGCCTGGTCACCCGGCCGCTGGCGCTGGTGTTCGCGGCCACCGTCACCAGCCTGACGGGGGTCTTCCTGCTGCTGTCGGTCGTCCCGATGTACGCGGTGGACGGCGGGGCGGGCCGCGCGGGCGCGGGCCTCGCCACCGGCGCGCTGATGCTGACGACCGTCCTCGCCGAGCTCGCCCTCCCCCGGCTGCTCACCCGGTTCGGCTACCGGACGGTGCTCACGGCGGGGACCCTGCTGCTCGCCCTGCCGCCGCTCGCGCTGCCGTTCTCGTCCGGGACGGCGATGGTCGTGCTGACGAGCCTGGTGCGCGGCCTCGGCTTCGGCGTCGCCGTGGTCGCGCCCAACGCGCTGGTGGCGGCGCTCGCGCCGGCGGAGCGGCGCGGCGAGGCGCTCGGGGTGTTCGGCATCACCGCCGGGGCGCCCTCGGTGCTCGCGCTGCCGCTCGGCGTGTGGCTCGCCGACCGGATCGGCTATACCCCCGTGTTCGTGGCGAGCGCGGCGGTCGCGCTCGCCACGCTCGCGGTACTGCCCGGCATCCCGAACCGGCCGCCGCGGCCGTCAGCGCCCCCATCAGCGTCAGCGTCGGCGTCGGCGTCCCCGCCGGCGGAGGGGCGGCCGCTGGGGATGGTCGCGGCGCTGCGGTCGCCGGCGCTGCTGCGCCCGGCCCTGGCCTTCGCCTCGACCGCGATGGCGGCGGGCATCCTGATCACCTTCCTGCCCCAGGCGGTGCCCGGCGGGGCCGTCGCGGCGGCGGCGCTGTTCGTCCAGCCCGCCGCGACCACGGCGGCCCGCTGGTGGGCGGGGCGGGCCGGCGACCGGCGCGGCGCCGCGCGCCTGCTGCCGCCCGCGCTCGCCCTCGCCGCGGCCGGGATCGCGCTGCTGGTCCTCGTCCCGCACCCGGCGGCGGTGTTCGCCTCGATGGCGCTGTTCGGCACGGGCTTCGGCATCACGCAGAACGCGAGCCTCTCGATGATGTACGAGCGGACGCCGGCGTCCGGCTACGGGACGGTCAGCGCGCTGTGGAACATCGGCTACGACGGCGGCATGGGCGTGGGCGGCGCCGCGTTCGGCGTGGCCGCCGCCGGCGCCGGCTACCCGGCCGCGTTCGCCATGACCGCCGCGGTGATCCTGCTCGCGCTGCCGCTGGCCCGCCGCTCCTGATCCCGCGCCGGTCAGCCCCGCGCGGGCCGCGGGCGGTCGCGCCGCCCGGCCCGGCGGGCCGGTTCCGCGCCGCGCGGGACGGCGTCCGCGTCGGCCGAGCGCCGGGGCCGCTCGGCGGGGCGGTCCGGATCGGGGTCGGCGGGCATCAGCCCCGAGGTCTCCAGGTAGTGGCGCCCCCGGGGGGTGAGGTCCCAGGCGTTGTGGCGCCACTCCTTGCGCCGCCACACCACGCCCGCGGACAGCAGCTTGCGGCCGACCCGGCTGATCTCGGTCTCGTCGGTGCCGAGCTCGGCGGCCAGCTGCTGGTTGGACAGGCCCTGGCGGCGGGCCACGGCCACGAGGAAGCGCGCCGCGTACCCGTCGGGCTGCAGCGCGAGCTGGAGGCCGGACGGGAGCCGCTTCAGCGCCCAGTGCACGACGTCGATCAAGCCGAGGATGCGGCCGCGCTGCTCGCGCTGCGCGCCGTCGAGGGCGTCGACGTCGAGATAGTGGCGGTGCAGCCACTGGAGCCCGTCCTGGCATTCGGTGAGGGCGGGCTCGTCGGCGCTCAGCGAGGCATCGGTGATCAGCATGCCGAGCGCCGAGAAGTGGCCGTCGCTGATGACCTTGGCGTTCTCCATGGCGTCGATGAGGCGCCGGATCTCGGTCCGCCGATCGCGGCGGTCGGGGGCGGTGTCGGTGGACGGGTTCACGGCTCACTCCTCGGCGACGGGCATCCCCGGACATGTCCAGCGTGCGCCCATGCCAAGTGAATGTCAAGTGAAGCGCGTCTCTGTTGCGGACGACACGGTGTCCCCGGCCCGCGAGCGTTAGCATCGAGCCACTAGCCGTGACCGTGCCTTGACCCCCGGGGGCGCTGATGGAGGATCAGTTGGCCGCAGCCGTGCATCCGGCAGAACCAGCTGATCTCTTCGTCCGGCTCTACGACGCCATGCCGGACGAGGTGTTCCGCGGCTGGACCGCCACCCGCTGGTACGAGGACGCCCAGGTGCGGCGGCGCGCGAACGAGATCGGCGAGATCGTGCTGGAGCACGGCGTCCTCGACCCGGCGATCACCGAGGAGATGATCGCCGAGTACGGGGACCGCGGCCGGTTCATGATCCTCCTCGGCCTCGACATCGCGCTCGCGCACGCCAGCCCGTACTCCCCGTACCACGGCGCGCCCGCGCTGGCCGGGGTGCTCGTCACCTACCTGACCGAGGGCAAGTTCAACGGGCCGGGCACGACGGGCGCGCTGCTCCCCCGCTGCGCCTACCCGGGCCGGCCCCGCGGGCTGCGGTCCAAGGCGGAGTTCTTCGGCGTCCACCGCGTCCCGCAGGCGGAATGGGACATGATCGAGCACTCGGTCCTGCCCACCGCGCACGACCCGCACTTCAGCCGGGACGAGCCGGTCGCCGTCGGCTGCGCGCCGGTGCTGGAGACCTACGACGACGTCGAGATCGAGTTCGCCGAGCGGGACGGCACGACCGTGTACCGGCTGCGCCCGATGGACTCCTCCGGGCTGCGCAGCCGGATCAAGGCGATCGTCCGGCGGCTGGACGAGTCCGGCGCGCAGCTCGCCGTGATGCCGGAGGCGTCGCTGTCGGACGCGCTGCTGGAGCACTGGAAGGAGGTCGCGTTCGACACCGCCGGGCGCGACCGGAGCCGGCGCCCGCTGCGGTTCATCCTGCTCGGCAGCGGCCCGCTCGGCGGCGGCGACCCGCCGCCGAACCGCGCCGTCCTGCTCGACCGGTGGACGGGGCGGGAGCTGCTGGTCCAGGACAAGCTGTCCGGCTTCACGCTGGACGCCGCGCAGATGCGGCTGTGGCGGCTGCCGGACGCGCCGGACGCGGGCACCGCCGCCGAGCACATCCGGCCCGGCCGCAAGATCAGCGTGCTCGACTCGTCCCTGGGCCGGCTCGCCGTGCTCATCTGCGAGGACCTCGGCCGCTCGATCCGCTGGGAGCGCGAGCTGCTGGCGTGCGGGGTGTCGCACCTGCTCGTCCCGATCTTCTCCAAGCCGATCCTGGAGTACCGCTGGGAGGACCAGGGCGCCGAGCGGCAGGTCGCGGAGCTGGGCGCCTGGGTCACGGTGTCCAACAGCCTCGCGGTCGGCGCCGCGATCCCGGACATCGACCTGCCCGGCCCCCGCTACACGTGCCTGGTCGCGGGCCCGCGGAGCCTGCGCCGCACCGCCTACGCCGGCGACCGGCAGTTCGGCGTCGCGCGGACGGGCGCCGAGCTGGGGCGGCTGCCGACGTCCGAGCTGCCGCGCGTGTACCCCGGCGCCGCCTACGACGCCTGGCACGACCACTGGCAGGACGCTAAGTAGCGGTCCGTCCGGCGGGGTCCTCGACGGTGAACGTCTCCGGGCTCGCCACGCTGCCCGCCGGCATGTACACGATGGGGCAGCCGGAGGCGGCGCCCACCGGGACGGTCGTCCGGAGCCGGGTGTCGGTCACCTCGGAGACCGCCGCGCGGGCCGGGCCGAAACGGACGCCCATCGCCGCCGCGAGGCCGGTGCCGTGGACCGTGACGGCCGTGCCCGGCGGGCCGCCGAGCGGCTCGATCGCGGTGACCGTCGCCGCGGGGGCGTGGTCGCGGCCCTGCGGCGCGGGCGCCAGCAGGGTCGAGAAGACGCTGTGGAACTTCTCCGCGGTCTCCCGCGAGAACTGCCCGACGAGCGCGGCGATGGCGGTGATCCCGTACGGGTTGATGTCGGCCGCCCCGCCGGCCGGCGAGGTGAGGCCGCCCCGCACGACCAGGTACACGATCAGCCCGAAGAGCGCGCCGACGAAGGGCAGCAGCAGGTACATCGGCAGCCAGCTCCGGCGCAGCGCCCGGTTCCCGATGTACCAGTAGAACGAGCGCAGGACGTGCGCGATGCCGCCGAGCGCGCCCGCGGCCATGACGATCACGAACAGGCTCGTCTCCCGCGACAGCGTCGGCGACCAGCCCGGGAAGCGGGCCGTCTTGGCGGCCGGGGTGATCTCGGTCCGCCCGTCCGGGCCGATCCGGGGGCTCGCCGGCCACGCCTGGACGAGCACGATCACCAGCACCGCCGTGACGATCAGCAGGACGGCGAACACGGCGACGATGTCGCGCGTGCGGGCGTACGTCCCGCCGGGCGACTCCGATTCGGCGGACGGTTCGGCGGACGGTTCGGTCACGGCCCTCCTTCGGGGGGTTCGGTTCGCGCGGGCCTCCAGCCGGTTATCCGCCCGGGCCCGCGGGCCGTTTCGCGAAGGGCGGGCCGGGCGCCGCCCACAATTACGACAATCCGTTGCAAATTGGTGGAGTCTTCATTAATGGTTCGCCGGCCCGCCGGCGCCCCGCCCTACGCTCCGCCCATGCGCCGAACAGCAGCAGCACTCGCGACCGCCCTGACCGCCGGCCTGGCAGCCGGCGCGCAGCCGGCCGCCGCGGCGGAGCCGCCGCCCACCTGCGGCACACCCGCCGACCACCAGATCGCCGACGTCCAGGGCGACGGGGAGGCGAGCCCCCTGGCCGGGCAGACCGTCCGGGTCGAGGGCGTCGTCACCGCGGACTTCCAGCGGTCCGACCAGCTCAAGGGCTTCTTCGTCCAGGACCCGACGCCCGACCGTGATCCGCGTACGTCCGACGGGCTCTTCGTCTACTCCACCGAGGAGGTCGCGGTCGGCGACCGGGTCCTCGTGACCGGCAAGGCCGTCGAGTTCAACGGGCTCACCGAACTGTCGCCGGTCTCGGCCGTGGACGTGTGCGGGAAGGGGCGGATCGCGCCGACCCCCGTCCGGCTGCCGCTGCGCGGCGGCGCGACCCTGGAGCGGTACGAGGGCATGCTGCTGCGGTTCGCGCAGCGCCTCACCGCCACCGAGGTCTACACGCTCGGACGGTACGGCGAGGTCACCGTCTCCGCCGGGGGCCGGCTCTTCCAGCCGACCGACGGGCACGGCTCCACGCAGGCGGGCAACGACGCGCGCAAGCTGCTCGTCGACGACGCGTCGAACGTCCAGAACCCGGACACGATCCCGTACACCGACCCGCGCGTCCTGCGGATCGGCGACTCGGCCGCCGGGCTCACCGGCGTCCTCGACTACGGGTTCGGCGAGTACCGGCTCGAACCCACCGAGACGGCGCACTTCGCGAACACGAACCGGCGGCCGAAGAAGCCGCGGCACGTCGGCGGCGACGTGCGCGTGGCCAGTTTCAACACGCTGAACTGGTTCACGACGCTGAACCGGCGCGGCGCCGACACCGCGGAGGAGCAGGAGCGCCAGCTCGCCAAGCTGACCGCCGCGCTCAAGGGCCTGAACGCCGACGTCGTCGGGCTCATGGAGGTCGAGAACAACGGCGACACGGCGGTGAAGGCCATCGTCGACCGGCTGAACCAGGAGACCGGCGCCGGGACGTACGCGTGGGTGCGGCACCCGTACCCGGGCGCGGACGAGATCCACGTCGCCCTCATCTACAAGCCGGCGAAGGTCGTGCCGGCCGGCGCGGCGACCTCGTCGCAGGACCCGGTCTTCGACCGGCCGCCGCTGGTGCAGACGTTCCGGCCCGCCGCCGGCGGGACGGCGTTCACGATGATCGTGAACCACTTCAAGTCGAAGGGCTGCGGCGACGCCACCGGCCCCGACGAGGACCAGGGCGACGGGCAGGGCTGCTACAACGCGCGCCGCGTCGAGCAGGCCGAGGCGATCCGGGCGATCGCGGACGGCGTCGTCAACCCCCTCGTCGTCGGCGACCTCAACGCCTACACCGCCGAGGACCCGGTGAAGGTGCTCACCGCCGCCGGGCTCGTCTCGCAGACCCGGCGGTTCGTCCGTCCCGCCGACCGGTACAGCTACGTGTTCGACGGGCAGTCGGGCGAACTGGACCACGCCCTCGCCGGACGGTCGCTGTCGCGGCGCGTGACCGGCGCGACGATCTGGCACATCAACAGCGACGAGCCGGTGTTCCTCGACTACAACACCGAGTTCAACCCGCCGGAGTTCTACCGGCCGGACGCGTTCCGCTCGTCCGACCACGACCCCGTCCTGCTGGGGCTGAACCTGCGCTGACGCCCGTCGGGCCGGCCGCCCGGAAAGGGGCGGCCGGCCTCTCGCGCGGGGCGGACACGAAGCGTATGATCCGGGTCACATTTCTAGAGATCGGTGCGCTGAGATGACCGAAACCGCCCCCGCGGCACCCGCCCCCTCGCTCGCCTTCGGCATCGGTCCCGACGGGACGTACACCCTGGCGGGGCAGATCGCCGCCTTCGTCCTCGGCCTTCTCACGACGTTCGTGTTCCTGCCGCTGGTCGTGGTCGCCGCGCTCCTCTACACCCGCGCGGAGACCCGGTTCGCCGAGGACCCGGCGCGGGCGCGCACGCTCGTGAACTGGTCGTGGCTCTGCATCACGCTCCCCCTCCTGCTCGCCGTCGTCGCGTTCAACGCCGCCTGGTTCCTGATGCGCTGAGTCCCCGGCGCGGCCGGTCCCGGGGCGGCGGCGGGAAGACGACCGCCCCTCGGCGGGTTGGCACAGGGTATGAGCGTGCGCTTCTCCGTCCTCGACCTCGCCCCCGTCGTCAGCGGCTCCACGTCCGGCCAGGCCCTGCGCAACACCCTCGACCTGGCCCGGCACGCCGAACGCCTCGGCTACCACCGGTACTGGCTCGCCGAGCACCACGCGATGCCCGGCATCGCCAGCTCCGCGACGGCCGTGCTGATCGGGCAGGTCGCGGCGGCCACGTCCCGGATGCGGGTCGGGTCCGGCGGGGTCATGCTGCCGAACCACGCGCCGATGGTGATCGCCGAGCAGTTCGGGACACTTGAGGCGCTCTACCCGGGGCGCATCGACCTCGGCCTCGGCCGCGCGCCGGGCACCGACCAGGCGACGGCGCGGGCGCTGCGCCGCTCCCCGGACGCGCTGTCGGCGGACGACTTCCCCGAGCAGGTCATCGAGCTGCGCGGCTACTTCGGCGCGGACAGCAAGGTCACGCCCGCCGCCGGGAACGAGCCGCCGATCTGGCTGCTCGGCTCCAGCGGCTACAGCGCCCGCCTCGCCGGGCTGCTCGGGATGCCGTTCGCGTTCGCGCACCACTTCAGCGCCGAGAACACCGTGCCCGCGCTGGCGCTCTACCGCGACTCGTTCCGCCCTGGCGCGCTGGACGAGCCGTACTCGATGATCGGCGTGTCGGTGACGGCGGCCGCCTCCGACGAGCGGGCGCGCGAGCTGGCGGCCCCGCAGGCGCTGGCGTTCCTGCGGCTGCGGCAGGGCCGCCCGGGGCCGCTGCCGACGCCGGAGGAGACCGCCGCGCACCCGTACACGCCGCTGGAGCGGCAGATGATCGACGCGCGGCTCGCCGACCAGGTGATGGGCGGGCCGGAGACCGTCCGCAAGCAGCTGGACGCGCTGATCGAGCGCAGCGCGGTGGACGAGGTCATGGCCGTCACGCAGGTCTTCGACCACGCCGACCGGCTGAGGTCCTACGAGATCCTCGCCGGCCTCTACCCGGAGAGCTTCCCGGCCTAGACGCCGCCGGCCCCGCGCGGGGCCGGCGGTTCCCGGTCCGGGCGGATCAGCCCTCGAAAGCCTCGGCCAGGATGTCCAGGCCCTCGTTCAGCAGGTCCTCGGGGATGACGAGCGGCGGCAGGAAGCGCAGCACGTTCCCGTACGTGCCGGTCGTCAGGACGAGCAGGCCGCGCTCGTGGCAGCGCCGCGCGACCCGCGCGGTCAGCTCGGGATCGGGCTCCTTCGTGCCCTCCCGCACCAGCTCGATCGCGATCATGGCGCCGCGGCCGCGGACGTCCCCGATCGCCGGGTGCCTGCCGGCGAGGTCGCGCAGCCGGGGCAGCATGATCTCGCCGATGCGGCGGGCCCGCTCGGTGAGCTTGCCCTCCTCGATCTCCTCCAGGACGGCGAGCGCCGCCGCGCAGGCGAGCGGGTTGCCGCCGTAGGTGCCGCCGAGGCCGCCGCCGTGCACCTTGTCCATGATGGCGGCGCGCCCGGTGACGGCGGCCAGCGGCAGCCCGCCCGCGATGCCCTTCGCGGTCGCGACGAGGTCGGGGACGACGCCCTCGTGCTCGCAGGCGAACATGTCGCCGGTGCGGGCGAAGCCGGTCTGCACCTCGTCGGCGACGAACAGGATGCCGTTCGCGCGGGCGAACTCCGCGAGCGCGGGCAGGAACCCGGGCGCCGGCTCGATGAACCCGCCCTCGCCCTGGATCGGCTCGATCAGCAGCGCCGCCACGTTCGTCGCGCCGATCTCCTTGGTGATCCGGCCGATGACCTGCGCCGCGGCCTCAGGTCCGCAGTTCTCCGGGCCGGTGGGCCAGCGGAACGGGTACGCCAGCGGCATCCGGTACACCTCGGGCGCGTACGGGCCGAACCCGTGCTTGTACGGCATGTTCTTCGCCGTCAGCGTCATGGTCAGCAGCGTCCGGCCGTGGTAGCCGTGCTCGAACACCACGACCGCCTGCCGCCCCGTCGCGTACCGGGCGATCTTGACCGCGTTCTCCACCGCCTCCGCACCGCTGTTCACCAGGAACGACCGCTTCTCGTGGTCGCCGGGCGTGATCCGGTTGAGGTTCTCGCACACCGCGACGTACGACTCGTAGGGCGCCACCATGAAGCAGGTGTGCGTGAACCGGTCGGCCTGCTCCTTCACCCGCGCGGCGACCCGCGGGTTCGCGTTGCCGACGTTCGTGACCGCGATGCCCGAACCGAAGTCGATCAGCGAGTTGCCGTCCACGTCGACGACCACGCCGCCGTCGGCGTCCGTCACGTAGACGGGCAGGACGCTGCCGACGCCCGGCGGCACCGCCGCGGCGCGCCGTTCTTGCAGCTCCCGGGAGCGCGGCCCGGGGATCTCGGTGACGACGCGGCGTTCCTGCGGCAGGCGGGAAGTGCTGGAGTCTCGGCTGGTCATGGCCTGAACATAAGCCGGGCGCCGCCTACGATGAACCGTACGCGGCGGCGAAAACCGCCTCGCGAGATGGACACTTTGCACAGGGATTGCGATGCCGCCCACCCTGGCCGCCGTGGCGGCCCTCCCCCAGCTCGGCCTGCGGTCGCGCACCGGCCCGCTGCCGGACGCGCCCGTCGTGTGGGTCGCGGTCAGCGAGCTGGAGGACCCGACCCCGTTCCTGGAGGGCGGCGAGCTCGTCCTCACCACCGGCATGCGGCTCACGCCGGCGAACGCCGCCGCGTACGTGTCGCGCCTGGTGGGGCGCGGCGTCGCCGGGCTCGGGTTCGCGGTGGGCGTCATCCACGACGACGTCCCGCCCGAGCTGCTCGCGGCGGCGCGCGGCCAGGGGCTCGTGCTGCTGGAGGTGCCGCGCCCGACGCCGTTCATCGCCATCGGCAAGGCCGTGTCGCGGATGCTGGCCGCCGAGTGGTACGAGGACGTCACCCGCGCGTTCCAGGCCCAGCGGGAGCTGACCCGCGCCGCGCTCACCGGCACCGGCGCCCTCGTCGCCCGGCTGGCGCGGCTGCTCGGCGGGTGGGCGCTGCTGCTGGACGCGTCCGGGGACGTCCGGCACGCCGAGCCCGCGAGCGCCCGGGGCCGCGCCGCGGAGCTGGCGCCCGAGCTGGCGCGGCTGCGCCGCCGCCCCGCCGCGAGCGCCTCGCTGGCCCTCCCGGACGGCCACATCGCGGTGCAGCGGCTCGGGGTCGGCGGGCCGCCGCGCGGGTTCCTCGCCGTCGGGACGGACGCGCCGCTCCCGCCCGCCGCGCACACGATCGTCGGCGCGGCCGTCGCGCTGCTGACGCTGCAGACGGAGACGCCGCGCACGGGCCGCGACCTGCGGGCCTCGCTCGCCGCGCTGCTGCTCGGCCGCCCGGACGCGGGGCCGCTCGTGCCGGACGGGCCGGTCCGCGTGCTGGCCTGCGCGGGCGGGGCGGCCGTGCTGGACGCGCTGGACTCCGAACCGGCCGGGGCGCGCTGCCTCGCGCTTCCGCTGGACGGGCGCACCGCGGTGATCGTCCCGGACGAGCCGGCCGGCGCGGTCGAGGCGCTGCTCGCCGGGACCGGCCCGATCGGCGTGAGCGCTCCGGCGGCCGGCGACCTGGCGGCCGCGCTGCGGCAGGCGGAGGAGGCGCTCGCCGCCGCCGAGCGGACGAACCGGGACGTGCTCCACTACACCGACCTTCCCGGGCAGGGCGTGCTCGGCCTGCTCGACCCCGGGATCGCGCACGCCTTCGCCGACACGCTTCTCGCACCGCTCCGCGAGGAGGACCTGGTCGAGACCGTCCGGGCGTACGTCGCGGCCAACGGGCAGGGGGAGGCCGCGGCGCGGGCGCTCGGCGTCCACCGGCACACGCTCCGCGCGCGGATGCGCAAGGCCGCGGAACTCCTGGGGCGCGACCCCGACGACCCGGCCGTCCGCGCCGAACTGTGGATCGCGCTCGCCGTCGCGTCCAATCAGGGCGGCCGGATTGGACACCGTGGAGACTCGAAATCGGGCGCGCCGCGACTAGCGTGAACGGTATGAACGTGACCCCATTCTGGCTGGCCGGCCGGCCCGAGACCGGCGACGGTGAGCTGACCGTTGCGCATCCCTACGACGGCCGCGTGGTCGGGACGGCGGCCGTCCCGACGCCCGCGCAGGTGGAGGAGGCGGTCGCCGCCGCGGACGCGGTCCGCCGGAAGGCCGCGGCGCTGCCCCTGCACGTGCGGGCCGAGGCGCTCGCGCACGTGTCCGCGCGGATCGCCGAGCGGGCCGAGGAGATCGCCCGGCTGATCACCGCGGAGAACGGCAAGCCGCTGCTGTGGGCGCGCGGCGAGGTGACCCGCGCGATCTCCACGTTCCGGTTCGCCGCCGAGGAGGCCCGCCGGTTCAGCGCCACCACGCAGCGGCTCGACACCGACCCGGCCGCCGAGGGCCGGATGGCCTACATCACCCGCGTGCCGAAGGGCCCGGTGCTCGGCATCTCGCCGTTCAACTTCCCGCTGAACCTCGCCGCGCACAAGATCGCCCCGGCGATCGCGGCGGGCACCCCGATCGTGCTGAAGCCGGCCCCCGCGACGCCGCTGTCCGCGCTCCTGCTGGGCGAGCTGCTCGCCGAGACCGACCTGCCCGCGGGGATGTTCTCCATCCTGCCGGTGCCGAACGACCGCGCGTCCGCCCTGGTGGACGACCCGCGCCTGCCGATCGTGTCGTTCACCGGCTCGGTCCCCGTCGGCTGGGCGATCAACGACCGGGCGCCGCGCAAGCACGTCACGCTCGAACTCGGCGGGAACGGCGCGGCCGTCGTGCTGCCGGACGCCGACCTCGACTGGGCCGCCAAGCGGATCGGGCTGTTCTCCAACTACCAGGCCGGGCAGAGCTGCATCGCCGTCCAGCGCGTCTACGTCGACCGCTCCGTCCACGACGAGTTCGTCCCGAAGCTGGTCGAGACGGTCGCGTCCCTCGTCACCGGCGACCCGTGGGACGACAAGACCCAGGTCGGCCCGCTCGTCAGCCAGGAGGCCGCCGAGCGCGTCGAAGCCTGGGTGGACGAGGCCGTCGCGGCGGGCGCGAAGGTCCTGACCGGCGGTACCCGCGAGGGCGCGGCGTACGCGCCCACGGTGCTGGCCGACGTCCCGCCCGACGCCAAGGTGTCCCGCGAGGAGGTGTTCGGGCCGGTCATGTTCGTCCAGCCCGTGGACGGCGTCGACGAGGCGTTCGCGCTGGTCAACGACTCCAAGTTCGGGCTGCAGGCGGGCGTGTTCACGCGCAGCCTCGACATCGCGTTCCGCGCGCACCGCGAGCTGGACGTCGGCGGCGTCGTGATCGGCGACGTCCCGTCCTACCGCGCCGACCAGATGCCGTACGGCGGCGTGAAGGACTCGGGCGTGGGCCGCGAGGGCCTGCGGTCGGCGATGGCCGACTACACCGAGGAGAAGGTCATGATCCTCACCGGCCTGCCCCTCTGACGCCCGCTAGCGGGGCCTTGCGTACAGCCCGGTGCGCAGGGCCCCGGCCGCCTCCGACAGCGCCTCCTGGAAGCGCCCGCCCAGCGACCACGTGTTCGCGAACCCGTGGATGAGGTCCTCCTGCCGGCGCAGCGCGACCCGCACCCCGGACTTCTCCAGCCGCTTCGCGAACTCCTCGCCCTCGTCCCGCAGCGGGTCGAAGCCCGCCGTGACCAGGTACGTCGCCGGGAACCCGCTGAGGTCGCCGGCGAGCAGCGGCGACGCCTTCACCTCGGCGCGCCGCTCCTCCGGGCAGTAGCGGTCGCCGAACCACGTCATGTCGTCGTCGGTCAGGTAGAACCCCTCGGCGAACAGGTCCCGCGACCTCCGCCGGGCGGACAGGTCGGTCGCCGGGTAGAACAGCAGCGCGAAGTCGGGCGTGCGCTCGGCCAGCAGCCCGACGACCGCCGCGAGGTTGCCGCCCGCGCTGTCGCCGCCGACCGCGACGGCCGCGGGGTCGGCGCCGAGCTCCGCCGCGTGCGCGACCGCGTAGGCGTAGGCCGCGAGCGCGTCGTCCGGCGCCGCCGGATACGGGTGCTCGGGGGCGAGCCGGTACTCGACCGTCAGCACCCGCACCTCGGCGTGCACCGCCAGATACCGGCAGACGGTGTCGTGCGTGTCGATGTCGCCGATGACCCAGCCGCCGCCGTGGTAGAAGACGAGCAGCGGCGACCCCTCGGGCAGGCCCTGCGGCGTGTAGAGCCGCGCCGGCACGCCGCCCGCGTCGACGTCCCGCGTCCGCACCGGCCGCCTGGGCCGCTTCGTCAGGTACACCTTCGACCTGGCGAGCCCGCGGCGCGCGTCCTCGACGGTGCCCCCGGCGAGCCTCCGCTCGCCCTCCAGCCGCATCATCAGGAGCAGCAGCTGCGCGTCCACCGACAGCTCCTGCCCGTCCCGGCGCACCGGCGGCCCGACGATCAGGCGCTTGACGGGCTCCGGCAGCGCGAAGACCCCTCGCAGCATCCGCCCCGCCACCGAGGGCGGCACCAGCTCGACCAAGGACGCCATGTGATCCTCCAAGCCCACGGGTTGCGCACACCGTACCCCTCAGTAGCCTCCGCGTCCCGCGCCGGGGGAGCCCGCCCGCGTCCGCCGCCGGTAGTACGCCACGGTCACGGCGCCGAGCAGCGGCCCCCACGCCACCAGCGGCAGGTAGGCGACGACCCCGAGAACGCCTTCCCAGCTCCCGAAATGTATGGGGAACCCGTCCGGCAACGGCCGCCCCTGGATCGTCTCCCTGAAGACCAGCACGTTGACGGTGGACACCGTCCACAACACGGTGAGGAACGCCGCACCCAGCGCCGCGGGTATCACCGCCGCCATGACCGGCACCCGCCGGCCCCGTACCCACGGCACCCACCGGGGGAACACCTCGCCCCACCGCGCGATCAACCCGACCGCGGTGAAGGCGGCCAACTCCGAGAAGACCGACAGCAGCACAACGTAGATCTCCATGGGGAACCAGCCCGGCAGGTCCCCCTGCGCGTCCGCCGACCCCAGGTCGCTCTCCCCGATGATCGGAAGATGGACGGCGAACGCCGCGATCCGCCACACCCCGGACGGCAGCACGGTGAACGGCACGGCCAGGGCCGCGATCCGCGCCCACCGCGGCACCCCCTCGACCGCCTCATGCGCCACGCGCCAGCCGCCCCGCAACCGCCCGAACGGCCTCGCGGCCACAGCACCAACGGTCATGCCTGCCTCCCTGATCGCGCACGTACGAACGCCACGATCACACCCGGGCACCGCCCTCCGAATCCCCCGCGGGCACCGCCCGCCTCCCCCGCGAGGGTGAATCCAGCAGGCTCAAATCCAGCGGGCTCAGGGGAAGCATCGGCTCAACGCCCCCGGAGTCCTCGCGGCGGCGGCGCGGCGCCCTATGCCTTGCGGAGGAGGAGGTGGCCGGCCGGGGAGTGCTCGGTCTCCGTCGGGCGGCGCAGGAGGCGGGCGACTTCGGCCAGGCCGGTCCGGCGGGCGACGCCGGCGATGTGGTCGATCGGCCAGCGGTGGGCGCGGACGACCTTGTGGTCGAACGGGTCGGGGACGTCGCCGTCGGTCGACTGGAAGGCCAGGAGCAGGTGGCCGCCGGGGGCCAGGACGCGGTGGAGCTCGGCGAAGGCGTCCGGCAGCTCGGCCGGGTCCAGGTGGATGATCGAGTACCAGGCCAGGACGCCGGCCAGGGATGCGTCCGGGAACGCGAGCGCCTTCATGGCGCCCTCGGCGAAGCGCAGGTGCGGGTGGTCCGCGCGGGCCCTGGCGATCATGGCGGGCGACAGGTCGACGCCGGACGCGTCGAGGCCGAGCGCGTGCAGGCGCGCGGTCACCTGGCCGGGGCCGCAGCCCACGTCGGCGACCGGTCCGCGGCCCCGCACGAGGTCCGCGAACGCGGAGATCAGCGCGCGGTCGACGGGCAGGCCATCGAGATGGTCGCGGAACATGTCGGCGTAGAGCCCGGCGACGGCGTCGTAGGCGGCTCGCGTGGCGGCATCGGTCATGGGCTCCGACGGTAGCGGGCCTGGCGGGCGGCGGGCCCGGTCGGCGCGAGGCCGGACAGGCCGGCCTCGATCGCGGCGGCGGCGCGGCGGCAGAACGCCTCGGGCTCGTCGGCGGCGTCCGGGCGCTCGTCCACCAGGGCGTCCGCGATGCCGGCGCGGAGCAGGTCGGCGGAGCGGACGCCCTGGGACGCGGCCATCTCGGCCGCGCGGGACGGGGTCCGGTGGACGATCACCGACGCGCCCTCCGGCGGGAGCGGGGACAGCCAGCCGTGCCGGGCCACCAGGACGCGGTCGGCGGGCAGCAGCGCCAGCGCCGCGCCGCCGGTGCCCTCGCCGAGGAGGAGGCAGAGCGTCGGCGCGGACAGCGTGATCAGGTCGGCGAGGCAGCGGGCGATCTCGCCGGCCAGGCCGCGCTCCTCGGCCTCGGCGGACAGCACGGCGCCGGGCGTGTCGACCACGGTGACCAGCGGCAGGCCGAGCTGGGCGGCCAGCCGCATCCCGCGCCGCGCGACGCGCAGGCCGGCCGGGCCGAGCGGACGGCCGGCGCG
This sequence comes from Actinomadura sp., assembly GCF_044508335.1. NCBI lineage: Bacteria > Bacillati > Actinomycetota > Actinomycetes > Streptosporangiales > Thermomonosporaceae > Actinomadura > Actinomadura sp. Next base: position 90,544 of record NZ_JBIQHY010000004.1, on the reverse strand, counting down.
CTGGCTGTCGCGGTCCTGGCCGACGAGGACGCAGGGCGCCGCGCCGAACCGGGCGAGGGCGAGCTCCAGGCCGGGGTCGGCCTCCCCCTGGCCGGTGCCCGACAGCAGGGTCACGTCGGCGGCCCCGTACCGGAGCAGCTCGCGGACGCCCGGACGGTCCCGGCGGCGGGACCGCTCGATCGACTCCCAGGCCGTCCCGCCGGGCGCCGCCCCCGAAGGCAGGGGCGCCGGCGCCGCGGGCGGCCGCCCGCACAGGACGCTCAGCGCCCGCGACGCGGCCTCGGCGAGGTCGTCGATGGCGACCACGGCGTCCAGCAGGCCCTTGGCCGCGAGGTTCTCGGCGACCTGCACGCCCGGCGGGAACGGCTCCCCGTAGAGGCCCTCGTACACGCGCGGGCCCAGGAAGCCGATCAGCGCGCCCGGCTCGGCGGCCGTCACGTGGCCGAGCGACCCCCACGACGCGAACACCCCGCCGGTCGTGGGGTGCCGCAGGTAGACCAGGTACGGCAGCCCGGCGGCGCGGTGCGCGGCGACCGCCGCCGTTATCCGGGCCATCTGGACGAACGCCGCCGTCCCCTCCTGCATGCGCGTGCCGCCCGAACACGGCGCGGCCAGCAGCGGGAGCCGCTCGGCGGTGGCGCGCTCGACGGCCGCGACGATCCGGTCGGCGGTGGCGAGGCCGATCGAGCCGGCGAGGAAGCGGAACTCCGACACGACGAACGCGACGCGGCGGCCCCGCAGCAGCCCCTCGCCGGTGAGGACGGCCTCGTCGCAGCCGCTGCGCTCCCGGGCCGCGGCCAGATCCCGGCCGTAGGAGGACGCAGGCGCTTCCGCCGGCGGCTCGTCCCAGGACGTCCAGGCGCCGCCGTCCAGCACGCGGCGCAGCAGTTCCCGCGCCCCGACCCGTTCCGTCACGCGGCCCCTTCCCTCGGTCTTCCCAGCATGATGGCCGCAAGCGGGGCGCTCCCGGCAGCCGGGGGTGGACACTGGGAGGAACCCGGCAGAAGGGAAGCGCACGTGTCCGAGGAGATCTGTTTCGCGTCCGCCCGGGAGCTGGCCCGCAGGATCCGCGCCCGCGAGCTGTCGGCGCGCGAGGTCCTGCAGGCGCATCTCGACCGGATCGAGCGGACGAACCCGCAGGTCAACGCCATCGTCACGCTCGTCGCGGAGCAGGCGGCCGAGCAGGCGCGGCAGGCCGACGAGCGGCTCGCCGCCGGGGAGCCGCCGGGCCCCCTGCACGGCCTGCCCGTCGCGCACAAGGACACGCACGCCACGAAGGGCATCCGCACGACGTCCGGCTCGCCGATCTTCGCCGACCACGTGCCGGACCAGGACGAACTGGTCATCGAGCGGATCCGCGCCGCCGGTGCCGTCACGCTCGGCAAGACGAACGTGCCGGAGTTCGCCGCCGGGTCGCACACGTTCAACCCGGTCTTCGGCCTGACCCGCAACCCCTACGACCTCTCCCGGTCGGCGGGCGGCAGCAGCGGCGGCGCGGCCGCGGCGCTGGCGTGCGGGATGCATCCGCTCGCGGACGGCAGCGACATGGGCGGGTCGCTGCGCAACCCCGCCTCGTTCTGCAACGTCGTCGGGTTCCGCCCGTCCCCCGGGCGGGTGCCGTCCTGGCCGGTGCCGGCGGGCTGGGCGACGCTCGGCGTGCAGGGCCCGATGGCCCGCGAGGTCGCGGACGCGGCGCTGCTGCTGTCCGTGCTGGCCGGTCCCGACCCGCGCAGCCCCATCGCGCTGGAGACGCCCGGCTCGGTGTTCGCCGGGCCGCTCGACCGCGACCTGCGCGGGCTGCGCGTCGCCTGGTCCCCCGACCTCGGTGGGGCGGTCCCGGTCGACCCGGCCGTCACCGGCGTCCTCGAACCGGCCGTCAAGGTGTTCGAGGAGCTGGGCTGCGGGGTCGAGGAGGCGTGCCCCGACCTGGCCGGCGCCGACGAAGTGTTCCGGACGCTGCGCGCCTGGCACTGGGACATCGCCCTCCGCCCCCTGCTGGACGAGCGCCCCGGCGACTTCAAGCGGTCCCTCGCCGAGAACATCGAGGCGGGCCGGTCCCTCACCGGCGCCGACCTCGGGCGGGCCGAGGTCCTGCACACCGCGCTGTTCCACCGCGTCCGGGAGTTCTTCGAGCGGTACGACGCGCTGCTCCTGCCGGTCAGCCAGGTGCCGCCGTTCGACGCCGGCGCCGAGTACCCGGACGAGGTCGCCGGGCAGCCCATGCACGACTACCTGGAGTGGATGCGCTCCTGCTTCCTCGTCTCGGCGACCGGGTGCCCCGCCCTGTCGGTCCCGGCCGGGTTCACCTCGGGCGGCCTGCCGATCGGGCTGCAGATCGTCGGACCCCACCACGCCGACCTCGCCGTCCTGCAGATCGGGCACGCGTTCGAGCAGGCCACCCGGCACGCGGCGCGCCGCCCGCCGGTCGCCGCGGGCTAGCCCGCACCCGCCGGCTAGCGCGGGTGGAGCGGGAGGCGCAGGACGAACCGGGCGCCCGCGTCGGTCTCCGCGGCGACGAGCGTCCCGCCGTGCGCGCGGGCGATGTCGCGGGAGATGGTCAGGCCGAGCCCGGTGCCGGCGGCGTCCCGCGCCCGGCCCTCGGGGAGCCGCTGGAACCGCCAGAAGATGCGCTCGCGGTCCTCGGGCGCGATGCCCGAGCCGTCGTCGCGGACCTCCAGCACGGCGTCCGGCCCGTCCTCCGCCACCGTCACCCAGACCCGCGACGCCGCGTGCCGCTCGGCGTTGTCCAGCAGGTTCGTCAGCACCCGCGCCAGGTGGTGCGGGGTGGCCCGCACCGTGACGCCCGCCGCCGCGTGGACCTCGACGGGGACGCGGCGGGCGCGCCGGCTCGCCTCCGCACGCGCCAGCTCGCCGAGGTCGACGCGCTCCCGGTCGACGTGCACGCCGGCGCCGAGCTTCGCCAGGATGAGCAGGTCGCTGACGATCCCCTGCAGCCGGTCGGCGTCGCCGAGCGCGGCCCGCGCGACCGCCGGCCAGTCCTCGTCCTCCGGGTGCTCCAGCGCGACCTCCAGCTGGGCGCGCAGCCCGGTCAGCGGGCTGCGCAGCTCGTGCGTGACGTCCGCGACGAACGCGCGCTGCCGGCCGAGGACCTCCGCCAGCCGGTCCAGCGTCACGTTCACCGACTCGGCCAGGTCGGACACCTCGTCGTTCGGGCCGGGGACGGTGACCCGGCGGTCCGACTCGCCGCCGGTGATCTCCGCCAGCTGGGCGCTCATCACCCGCACCGGCCGCAGCGCCCGCCGCACCGACAGCGACACGATCCAACCGACCCCGGCCGTCGCGATCAGCGCCATCGCCACGAGCAGGCTGATGAAGGCGCCCTTGTACCGCGTGAACTCGTTGATGGCCGCGCCGGCGTACAGGATCCGGACGCCCTCGCGGGTGTTCACCCTCTCCGAGACGAGGTAGACGTCGGCCTTCCCCCGAACCCACACCGTGCGGTACTCCGGCCTGCCCGGCACCTTCGGCTCGGGCACGGCCAGCGGCCCGCGCCCGGACAGCGATTCGCTCGACGCCAGCACGCCGCCCTGCCCGTCGACGACCTGCAGCAGGGTGAAGTCGGGGTCCTGGACGTGCAGTATCCCGCGCGGGTCGGTCTCCTGGACGATCGTGACCAGATCGGTCATGACGAGGCCGCCCCGGTCGTGCAGCCCGTTCATCACCGTCTCCCGGACGACCTGGTAGAACAGCAGGACGCCGACCACGAGGAGCAGGCCGACGAGAAGGGTCGCGGCGGCGGTCACGCGGGTCCGCACCGACCAGCAGGACGGCGACAGCAAGTCCCCGAAGATCCGCACCCGGGCGATCCTCCCCCTCTGCGCACGGCGCCCCGGGGGGAAGACGCAGAGAGGGTTGTTCCTGGTGGGGCGTCCGCGAAACCTCGCCGGAGGCGCGGACCGGCGCCCGCGCGGACGGCGCCTCCCACCCCTAGGGGAGCCGCCCGCACGGGCACCGCCCTCGGTGCCGCCGGAGGCCGCCGGCCCCCGCGCCGAGGAGGAACGCGGAGGGGACCGGGCCGTCCCGCCGGACGCTCTCCACGATGCACCGCCCCGATGCCCGCGGTGCTAAATCCGCGTGACGAATACGTTTCCGCACTTCTCTGCAGATCCCGCCCATAATCTGCCGCCGAACGGGGATGGACGGACGGGAGAGAACCGAGGGAGCCAGGAACGCCGCATGGACGGAGACATCAGGCCGCTCGAACCGGCCGACCCGCGCCAGGTCGCCGGGCACACGCTCCTCGGCCGGCTCGGGTCGGGCGGCATGGGGACGGTCTACCTCGGCGCCGACCCGGTGTCCGGGGGCCGCGTCGCGGTGAAGACGATCCATCCGCACCTGGCCGGCGACCCCGTCTACCGCCGCCGGTTCAAGGACGAGGCGCACCTCGCGAGCCGGGTGGCGTCGTTCTGCACCGCGCGGGTCCTCGCGCACGGCGAGGAGGACGGCCGCCCCTACCTGGTCACCGACTACGTCGGCGGCGTCTCGCTGCAGGACCGGCTCGCCGCCGAGGGCCCGCTGCCGCCCGCCGACCTGCACGGCGTCGCCGTCGGCGTCGCGTCCGCGCTCGCCGCGATCCACGCCGCGGGGCTCGTGCACCGCGACCTGAAGCCCGCCAACGTGATGCTCACGCTGTCCGGCTGCCGCGTCATCGACTTCGGCATCGCCAGCGGCCAGGACGCCGCCGCCGGCACCGACGCGTCCGGGAAGGTGCTCGGCACGCCCGGCTGGATGGCGCCGGAGCTGCTCACCGGCGGCCGCGCGACCCCGGCCGCCGACATCTTCGCCTGGGGCTGCCTCATCGCCCACGCGGGGACGGGCCAGATGCCGATCGGCGGCGACCCGGCGACGCTCCGCACCGGGGAGCCCGAGCTGTCCCGGCTGCCGGAGCCGCTGGTGCCCGCGGTCCGGTCCGCGCTCGCCCCGGACCCCGCCGACCGTCCCACCGCGTGCGACCTGCTGCTCGCGCTCGTCGAGCAGCCGCAGTCCCGGCCGCACGTCGGCGGCTGGCCGGAGGCCGACCCGGCGCCGCGGCCGCGGCGCGCCGCCGCGCCGCCGCCGTCCGGCCGTCCCGCCTGGGAGGAGACCGAGACCCGGGCGTTCACGCCGCCCGACATGAACGGTCCGGGCGGTCCGGGCGGTCTGGGCGGGCCGGGCGGTCTGGGGGGCGCGCTGTCGTTCACCCGGGCGCGGCTGCTGGCGGGCGTCGGCGCCGCCGCCGGGACGGTCCTGATCGGCGCCATCATCGCCGGGCTCACGCAGGGCAGGAGCGCGGCGCCCGCGGCGCCGTCCGCGCCGCTCGCGCCGTCCCCGACGGCGTCGGCGACGCCGCCGAAGCGGGCGAGCGCCGTCAAGCCGGGCGCGGCCAAGCGCCCGCCGGGGAAGGCGCACAGGCCGAAGCACACGAAACACAAGCCGAAGCACGGCAAGCACCCGAAGCACGGCGGGCACAAGGGCGGGCACAAGCGCGGCTGAGCCGCCGCCGGACGGTCAGGTGCGCCAGATCAGCACGAGGGCGCAGTCGTCGTCGCGGGCCGCCGCCATCGTCTCGACCAGTTCCCGCGCGCCGCGGCCGAAGCCCTGCGGGACGAGCCGCTCCGCCTCGCCGAGCAGCCGGTCGATCCCCGCGTCCAGGTCGCTGCCGGGGGACTCCACCAGCCCGTCGGTGTAGAGCAGGAGGGCGTCGCCGGGCCGGAGCTTCCCGCGCTCGGGGACGCAGTTCAGGTCGGGCACCACGCCGAGCACCACGCCCTTGGCGGAGCTGACCTTCCACTCCCCGCTGCCCGCGTCGAACTGGACGGCCGGGGGATGCCCGGCCGACTCGACCGTGTACTCCCCCGACGCCAGGTCGACGACGACGTGCACGGCGGTGACGAACCCCTCGTCCCACCGCTGGCGCTGCAGGTAGCCGTTGCAGGCGGGCAGGAACCGGTCGGCCTGGACCGATCCAAGAAGCCCGCCGAACGCGCCCGACAGCATCAGCGCGCGGGTCCCCGCGTCGGTGCCCTTCCCGGAGACGTCGACGAGCGCGACCTCCAGCGTGTCGCCGTCGCAGTGCGACACCACGAAGTCGCCGCCGAAGGACGACCCGCCGGCCTGCAGCATCACGACCTGCGAGCCCCAGCCGTCCGGCAGCGCCGGCATCTCGCCCTGCCGCCGCAGCCGGTCGCGCAGCTCCAGCAGCATCGAGTCGCCGCGCAGCCCCTGCACGCCGAGCTGCTGCCGCGTCCTCGCCAGGGTCAGCGCGAGCACCGCGGTGATGGTCAGCGTGGCGATCATGCCGGGGCCGATCGCGGCGGCGTCCTGCCAGCCGTTGTAGGCGGCCATCGCGACCACGACGCCGAGCAGCGCGACGAGGCTGCGCACCTTGAGCAGCAGCCCGCCGCCGAGCACGATCAGCACGAGCGCGCCGGACGGGGCCAGGCCGCGCGAGTCGCTGGTGGTGGCGAGCCCGATCGCGATCGCGAGGATCGCGAGCACCGCGAAGACGTTCCGCTCCCGGGTCAGCTTCCCCTGCCTCGCCCACCGGTACAGCGCCACGAGCAGGGGGATCCTGCGCAGCACGGCCCGCACTCGCGGCGGAAGGAGCTGCACCAGTCGTTGAAGCATGACCCAGGCACTGTATCGAGCAATCACCCCTGCTGGTCGCCATCCGGGGACCCGGTGACTCTTTGCAACGGTCCAGCTCCGTTTCCCATGGGTATGTGTCACCGGAGAGACATCTGGTCCCGCGGTGAGAGGAGACGGTGCATGGTCCAGCCCGGCATGCGGATCACGGTGGACGCGGCGATGCGCGCGCGGGACGTGTCGCGCCTCCGGCCCGAGGGCGAGGAGCCGCCGGCCGCGGGGCCGGGTCCGGCCAAGGCCGCCGAACCGGCGAAGCGGACGAAGGCCGCCAAGAACGAGCGCCGCCGCCAGGGCAAGCGCGGCGCCGCCGCCCGCAGGACGCCGCAGAACGGCCTGTGACCCGGCGCCGCGCCCGGCGGCGCCGCGCCCGGCCCCGGTCGCGGCCCCGGTGCGGGAAGCGTCCGGCCTAGTGCGGGAGCGGCGGGAGGTCGCCGGTGCGCTCGTACTCGCTGAGCATCTCGATCCGGCGGGTGTGGCGCGGTTCCCCGGAGTAGGGCGTCCCGAGGAACAGCTCGACGAACCGGGTCGCGGCGGCCAGGTCGTGCTGGCGGGCGCCCAGCGCGATGACGTTGGCGTCGTTGTGCTCGCGGGCGAGCTTCGCGGTGTCCTCGTTCCAGACCAGCGCGGCCCGCACCCCCTTGACCTTGTTGGCCGCGATCGCCTCGCCGTTGCCGGAACCGCCGACGACGATGCCGAGCGTCCCCGGCTCGTCGGCCGTGCGCTGAGCGGCCCGCAGGACGAACGGCGGGTAGTCGTCCGCGGCGTCGTACTCGAACGCGCCGCAGTCGACGGCCTCGTGCCCGTTCTCCTTCAGCCAGGAGACCAGGTGCTCCTTCAGCTCGAAGCCGGCATGGTCGGTTCCAAGAAACACGCGCATGCGGCGATTCTCGCAGGGCGGCGGCCGCCGCTCGCGCGGGGGTCGGGTCGCCGCGCTGGGGCGCCGCGCCGCCCGGTCAGCCGTCCTCGGCGTCCCGCTTGCGGTCGACGATGGTCCGGTCGGCGAGGTTGAGGTCGTCGTCCGACGCGTCCTTGGGCGCGTCCTTGGGCGCGTCCTCCGGCGTCTCCTCGGGGGCGTCCTGCTTCGCCTCGCCCGGCGTCTCCGGGGCCGCCGGGGGCGCCTGCTCGGCGGGCGGCGCGGACGGCTGCTGCGGGACGGACGGCTGCTGCGGCGCGGGAGCGGCCCCGTACTGCTGCGGCGCGCCCGGCTGCTGGGGAACGCCCGGCTGCTGGGGAACGCCCGGCTGCTGCTGCGGGTACTGCTGCTGCGGGTACTGCTGCTGCGGGTACTGCTGCTGGGGCACGCCGCCCCAGGGCTGCTGCGGCTGCCCCTGCGGCGGCACGTACGGCTGCTGCATCGGCTGCTGCATCGGCTGCTGCGCCATCGGCTGCCCGTAGGGCTGCTGCATCGGCATGCCCTGCTGCGGCATGCCCTGCTGCTGCGGCGCGTACTGCCCGGGCTGCTGCCCGAACTGCTGCTGCGGGGTCGCGGCGGTGCGGCGCGTGACGATGTACCCCAGCAGCATGCCGATCCCCGCAAGCCAGCCGTAGAGGAACCCGAAGGACACCCCCGAGGGGATCGAGAGGAGCAGACTGGGGCCGCCGCTGTCGGGGATGTCGAGCGCCCACTTCGACAGGACGCCCCGGACGAGGCCGGCGACGCCGCCCGCGATCGCCGTCGCCCACCAGCCGGTCACGACCACGCCGAGCGCGCCGCGCTCCGGGTCGAGGGCGCGGGCGCCCGCCACCGCGAGCAGGATCAGCAGGACGAAGAACAGCACCGTGCTGACGTCGAGCGCGACGGTGAACTTCCAGTCGATGTCGCCGCCGGTCACCCGCCATCTCGGGAACAGCAGCCAGGACACGAGGGGCGCGATGCCCCTGCCGTTCTGGAAGTCACCGGATTTGTTGATCGCATCGGCCACCCACTGGTTGCCCAGCAGGATCGAGATGAGGGCGATGGGAACCACCGCGCCGCCCGCCATGACCAGCATCCGCCGCATCGTCATGGCGGGCAGGGTAGTGGGGATCGCTCTCCGCCGGTAGGGCGGGAGCTACCCCGCGTAGGCGGTGCCGGCCGCGGCCGGGAAGCGGAAGCCGGGGTCGACCTGCGTCTCCAGGTCTTCGCCGGCCGCGCGGCTGGCCCATTTGCGCGCGTTCTTCACGTGGAACTCGACGGCCTGCCGCTGGAACTTGTCCCAGTCTTTGGGGCGCCCGTCGACCTCGGCGAGCATGCGGTCGAGGGCGGCGGTGGCGCCCTCCTCCAGCGGGACGCCGTGCCGGCCCTGCTCCAGCGCCCGGACGGCGGCGGACTGCCCGACCCACGTCAGCAGGTCGCCGCCGACGTGCTCGCGCAGGTAGGCGACGTCCTCCTCGCTCTGGACCTTGTTGCCGACGACGCGGATCGCGACGTCGTAGTCGCTGGCGTACTCGGTGTACTGCCGGTAGACGCCGACGCCCTTGCGGGTGGGCTCGGCGACCAGGAACATCAGGTCGAACCGCGTGAACAGCCCGGACGCGAACGTGTCGGCGCCCGCGGTCATGTCGACGACGACGTACTCGCCGGGCCCGTCGACGAGGTGGTTGAGGTAGAGCTCGACCGCGCCGGTCTTGGAGTGGTAGCAGGCCACGCCGAGGTCGTCGTCGTTGAACGGGCCGGTGGCGAGCAGCGTGATGCCGTCGACCTCCTGCCCGGCCTCGTGGAAGGGGTCGTCGCCGCGGAACCGCAGCAGCCGCGAGCCGGCGCCGGGCGGGGTCGTCTTGACCATCGCGGCCGCGGACGGGATGCGCGGGTTGTCGCCGCGCAGGTGCTCCTTGATCTCGGTGAGCCGGTCGCCGAGCGCGGGGATCTTCGCGGCGCGCGCCTCGTCCAGGCCGAGCGCGACGCCGAGGTGCTGGTTGATGTCGGCGTCGATGGCGACCACCGGCAGCCCGCGCCCGGCCAGGTGCCGGGCGAACAGCGACGAGAGCGTGGTCTTGCCGCTGCCGCCCTTGCCGACGAACGCAACCTTCACGAATGCCTCATTTCGGATATGAAAACCGTTACCAGTGTCGGGATCCGAGTGTCGCGGAGGCGGCGCGGCGAGGCAAGCGGAACGGCCGAAGAGCCGCGATTCAGCGGACGGCGGCGGCCGGGTCGAACCCGAACGGCAGCTCCAGCCGGTGCGCGGCCAGCAGGCCGGCGTCCATGAGCAGGTCCCTGGTGGGGCGGTCCGCCGCGATGACGCCGCCGGAGAGGATCACCGAGCGCGGGCACAGCTCCGCCGCGTACGGGAGGTCGTGCGTGACCATCAGGACGGTCACGTCCAGGCCCAGCAGGATCTCGGCCAGCTCGCGGCGGCTCGCCGGGTCCAGGTTCGAGGACGGCTCGTCCAGCACCAGGATCTCCGGCTCCATGGCCAGGACGGTGGCGACGGCGACGCGGCGGCGCTGCCCGAAGCTGAGGTGCTGCGGCGGCCGGTCGGCGACGTGCGCCATGCCGACGCGGTCCAGCGCGTCCATGACCCGGCGGTCGAGTTCGGCGCCGCGCATGCCGAGGTTGGCGGGCCCGAACGCGACGTCCTCGCGGACGGTCGGCATGAACAGCTGGTCGTCGGGGTCCTGGAAGACGATGCCGACGCGGCGGCGGATCTCCCGCAGGGCCTTCCTGTCCCCGGGGTCGACCGCGAGGCCGCCGACCCTGACCTCGCCCAGGCCGCCGTGCAGGATGCCGTTCAGGTGCAGGACGAGCGTCGTCTTCCCGGCGCCGTTCGGCCCGAGCAGCGCGACGCGCTCGCCGCGCCCGATCGTCAGGTCGACGCCGAAGAGGGCCTGCGTGCCGTCCGGATACGCGTACGCGAGGCCCCTCACTTCCAGCGACGGAGTCATGGCGCCGTCCAAGCGGCCAGTGCCACGAGGGCGGCGGCGCAGGGCAGCGCGGCGGCGGCCGTCCACTGCGCGGCGGTGGCGCCGACGTCGTGCACCGGCGGCATGCGCCCGTCGTAGCCGCGGCTCACCATGGCCAGGTGGACGCGCTCGCCGCGCTCGTAGGAGCGCAGGAACAGCGCGCCGACCGACTTGGCCAGCACGCCGGTAGCGCGGATGTCGCGCGCCTCGAACCCGCGGGAGGCGCGCGCCACCTTCATCCGGTGCAGCTCCGCCGCGACGACGTCGCCGTACCGCAGCATGAACGTGGCGATCTGCGTGATGAGCTGCGGCATCCGCAGCCGCTCGATGCCGAGCAGCAGCAGCCGCGGCTCGGTGGTCGCGGCCAGCAGGATCGACGCGACGACGCCGAGCGTCCCCTTGGCGAGGATGTTCCAGGCGCCCCACAGCCCGCTCTCGCTCAGCCGCAGCCCGAGCACCGTGATCTTCTCTCCTTCCGCGACGAACGGCAGCAGGAACGCGAACGCGACGAAGGGGACCTCGATGACGACGCGCCGCGCCACCGTCCGGAACGGGATCCGCGCGGCCGCCGCGACGGCCGCGAGCAGCAGCGCGTAGACGCCGAACGCCCAGATCCGCTCCCGCGGCGTGGCGACGACCAGCAGCACGAACGCCAGGACGGCGACGAGCTTGCACTGCGGCGGCAGCCGGTGCACCGGCGACGCGCCCGGCACGTGGAGCCGGTGCGCGTGACCCGCGCCCATCAGCCCTTCCGCGCCGGCTCGGACGGCGCCCGCTCGGTCCGCTGATCCTGCTCGCCGGCCGCGTCCCGGTGCGGACCGCGCCGGCGGACGCCCCAGAACAGCGCGCCGCCGACGAGGAGGACCGCGCCGACGCCGATCACTCCGGACAGCCCGCCGGACAGCCGCGTGTTCTCGATGCCCTTGACCCCGTAGTCGCCGAACGGGGAGTCCTTGAGCGAGTGGTCCTTCTCCTTGGCGCTGATGCCCTTGTCCGCGGCGACCTTCTCCAGCCCGTCGGGGTCACCGGACGCGTAGTGGCTGACGACCCCGGCGAGAACGAGCGAGACGAGAAGGAACCCGATGAAGAAGCGCTTGGTGGTCATGTGCGTCCCCCTCTCAGACCCTTGTCGGCTCGGTGCCCGCGGCGGCGGTGCGCAGCTCCGGCGGCTTCATCAGGCCGCGCGCACCGTGCACGAGGTCGGGACGGACGGCCAGCACGCTCGACACGGTCACCGCGGTGATCAGCGCCTCGCCGATGCCGATCAGCACGTGCACGCCGATCATCGCGGTGGCGACCTTGGCGATCGACACGTCCGCCGTCCCGCCGACCGCGTATATGGCCGTGAACGCGACCGCCGCGGCGGGCACCGACACGACCGCGGCCGCGAACGACGCCGCGGACACCGACGCCTTCGTCCTGGGCAGGACCCGCAGGAGGAGCCGGAAGAGCCCGTACCCGACGACCACCGTTACGAGCGCCATCGTGGTGATGTTGACGCCGAGCGCGGTGAGGCCGCCGTCCGCGAACAGGAGCGCCTGCAGGAGCAGGACGACCGAGACGCACAGGATACCGGTGTACGGCCCGACGAGGATCGCCGCCAGCGTCCCGCCGAGCAGGTGCCCGCTCGTCCCGGACGCGACCGGGAAGTTCAGCATCTGCGCGGCGAACACGAAGGCGGCGGTCAGCCCGGCGAGCGGCGCGGTGCGGTCGTCCAGCTCCCGCCGGGCTCCGCGCAGCGCGATACCGACCCCGGCCACCGCGACCGCGCCGGCCGCGATGGACACCGGGGCGTCGATGAATCCATCCGGTACGTGCATGCCATCACCCTCCCTGCCCGTTTTCGCCAGCGAGACCAGTTTGGCGGCACATGGCCAGTAGTTGCAACATGCTCGCAATAGCAAGCCATATGTGGCTTGCGGGTGAGTGCACACGGCACGACCGCTCGATTACGCGCCGCGCTTCCCCTGCTCAGTCGAAAATGGGATCCCTCGTCCGGGTCCGCTTCAGCTCGAAGAAGCCGTCCGTGCTCGCGACGGCGCGGACGCCGTCCCAGAGCTTGACCGCCGCCTCGCCGCGCGGGATCGGCGTCACGACGGGGCCGAAGAAGGCGCTGCCCTCGACCTCGATGACCGGGGTGCCGACTTCCTGGCCGACGCGGTCGATGCCGTCCTTGTGGGACGCGCGCAGCGCCTCGTCGTAGGCGGTTGAGTCTGCGGCGTCCGCGAGCGCCGGGTCGAGGCCGGCGGCGGTGAGCGCGGCCTCGTAGTAGGGGCGGCCGAACTTCTGCTTCTCGTGGTGGCGGCGGATGCCGAGTTCGGTGTAGAGGCGGCCGAGCACCTCCGGCCCGTACTTCTGCTCGGCGGCGATGCAGACGCGCACCGGTCCCCAGGCGCCCTCAAGGCCGCGCCGGTACTCCTCGGGGATGTCCTTGTCCTCGTTGAGCACGGCGAGGCTCATCACGTGCCAGCGCACCTCGATCGGGCGCTGCTTCTCCACTTCCAGGATCCAGCGGGACGTGATCCACGCCCAGGGACAAAGGGGGTCGAACCAGAAGTCCACGGGGGTGCGCTCGGTCTCAGTCAACGTCGCCTCCTAGCGCGTGAAAGGGGTGCCTTAGAGCGACAACCGGGTCGCGCCCCTTCCGATTCCCCGGACGGAGAGGCCGTCGAAGCCCGTCCCTAAGGCCGTGGCGGACGGACCCGGACGGCGTCCGGTTGGTAGACATGACTTCACCAAGTGAATGAGCAACCAAGGAGTACATGTGGCAGGCAACCTCACGCGCGACGAGGCGCGGGAACGCGCCCGGCTGCTCAACGTCGAGTCCTACACGGTCGAACTTGACCTCACCCAGGGCGCTGAGCGTTTCGGATCCACCACCGTGGTGAGGTTCGGCAGCACCGAGGCGGGCGCGGACACGTTCGTCGACCTGCACGGCGCCGTCGTGCGGGAGGCGACGCTGAACGGCAAGGCCCTGGACCCCTCCACCTATGACGCGGACAAGGGGCGCCTCCCGCTGCCCGGCCTGGCCGCGGAGAACGAGCTCCGGGTCGTGGCCGACTGCGAGTACTCGCGGTCCGGTGAGGGCCTGCACCGGTTCGTGGACCCGGTTGACGACAGCGTGTACCTGTACACGCAGTTCGAGACCGCCGACGCGCACCGCATGTACACCTGCTTCGACCAGCCCGACCTGAAGGCCACCTTCGAGTTCACCGTGAAGGCGCCGGAGGAGTGGGAGGTCGTCACCAACGAGCCGGCCGAGTCCGCCGGCGGCGGTACGTGGCACTTCATGCCGACCCCGCAGATCTCCACCTACATCACCGCGCTCATCGCGGGGCCGTACCACGTCGTCCGGGACGAGTACCGTCGCGACGACGGCACCGTCATCCCGCTCGGCGTGTACTGCCGCGCCTCGCTCGCCGAGCACCTCGACACGCCCGCGATCGTGGACGTGACCCGCCAGGGCTTCGCCTACTTCGAGAAGGTCTTCGGCCGCCCGTACCCGTTCACCAAGTACGACCAGCTGTTCGTCCCCGAGTTCAACGCGGGCGCCATGGAGAACGCGGGCGCCGTCACGTTCCTGGAGGACTACGTCTTCCGGTCGCGGGTCACCGACGCCGCCTACGAGCGGCGCGCCGAGACGATCCTGCACGAGATGGCGCACATGTGGTTCGGCGACCTCGTCACCATGCGCTGGTGGGACGACCTGTGGCTCAACGAGTCGTTCGCCACGTACATGAGCGTCCTGTGCCAGGCCGAGGCCACCAAGTGGAAGGGCTCCTGGACGACGTTCGCGAACCTGGAGAAGGCGTGGGCGTACCGGCAGGACCAGCTGCCGTCCACGCACCCGATCTCCGCCGACATCCCCGACATCCGCGCGGTCGAGGTGAACTTCGACGGCATCACCTACGCCAAGGGCGCGTCCGTCCTGAAGCAGCTCGTGGCCTATGTCGGCCTCGACAACTTCCTGGAGGGCGTGCGGCGGTACTTCGACCGGCACGCGTGGGGCAACACCGTCCTGACCGACCTGCTGGGAGCGCTGGAGGAGACGTCCGGCCGCGACCTGGCGTCGTGGTCGAAGGAGTGGCTGGAGACGGCCGGCGTCAACACGATGCGGCCCGAGTACGAGGTGGACGCCGACGGGAACTTCACGTCGTTCGCCGTCCTGCAGGAGGCCAAGACCGACTACCCGACGCTGCGTTCGCACCGCCTCGCCATCGGGCTGTACGACCTGACCGGCGACGGGCTCGTCCGCCGCGAGCGGGTCGAGCTGGACGTCGTCGGCGCGCGCACCGAGGTCCCGCAGCTCACCGGGAAGAAGCGCCCCGACCTCGTCCTGGTGAACGACGACGACCTCACCTACGCCAAGATCCGGCTGGACGAGCACTCGCAGAAGACCCTGATCGAGCACATCGGCGACATCAGGGAGAGCCTGCCGCGCGCGCTGTGCTGGTCGGCGGCGTGGGACATGACGCGCGACGCCGAGATGGCCACCCGCGACTACGTCCGGCTCGTCGCGAAGGGCATCCGCGGCGTCACCGACATCTCGGTCACGCAGACGCTGCTGCGGCAGGCGCGCACCGCCGTCCAGCAGTACGCGGACCCGGCGTGGCGCGAGGAGGGCCTCACCCTGCTCGCCGACACGCTGCTGGAACTGGCCCGCGAGGCCGAGCCCGGCTCGGACCTCCAGCTGGCCTACACGCAGGCGTTCACCGCGTCGGCGGTGACCGACGAGCACCTGGCGTTCGTCCAGGGCCTGCTGGACGGCTCGCAGACGCTCGACGGCCTCACCGTCGACACCGACCTGCGCTGGACGCTGCTGCGCCGCCTCGTCGTCACCGGCCGGGCCGGCGAGGCCGAGATCGACGCCGAGCACGAGCGGGACCGCACCGCCGCCGGCGAGCGGCACGCCGCCGCCTGCAAGGCCGCGATCCCGACCGCGGAGGCGAAGGCGGCCGCGTGGGAGCGGATCGTGTCCGGCGACCTGCCGAACGCCGTCTACCGGTCGACGCTGAGCGGCTTCGTCGAGCCCGACCAGGTCGACCTGCTGCGCCCCTACGTCGACCGGTACTTCGCAGAGGTCGGCCGGGTGTGGAAGGAGTGGACGAGCGACATGTCGCAGACGTTCGCCGAGGTCGCCTACCCGTTCCTGGTGATCGAGCAGTCCACGATCGACCGCACCGACTCCTACATCGCCGAGAACGACCCGCCGGCCGCCCTCACCCGGCTGCTGTCGGAGGGCCGCGACGGCGTCGCCCGCGCGCTGCGCGCCCGCGCGAAGGACGCCGCCTCCGCCTGACGCCCGGCGGGGACCCGCCCGGGAACCCGGCACTGTCCAGGAACCCCGTGGCCGTGCAACGATCGCATGGTCACGGGGTGGGGGCTGGAGGACGGTGGAGACGGCTCAGGACGTGCTGACGGCGCTGGCG
>NZ_JBIQHY010000004.1:37942-74488 GCF_044508335.1 Actinomadura sp. | reverse complement strand
GGGTGGGGGCTGGAGGACGGTGGAGACGGCTCAGGACGTGCTGACGGCGCTGGCGCGGCGGTACGCGTTCGGCGACCTGGAGGCGCTGATCACGCAGGGGACGCTCGCCGCGGACGGCCGCTCGGCGGCGATCGCGGCGCTGTGCGCGTTCGGGCAGCGCGTCCTCGACCTGGACGCCGAGGACTTCGGGATGCCGGAGGCCGCCGGCGAGGTGCCGCGCGACCTGCTCGACCGGGCGCGGGCCAGCCGGATGCCGCAGACGGCCCGGGAGCGCCCGCGCGGCGCCCTCGCCAGCCTGCGGCCCGCCTACGCGCTGCTGCTGGAGGTCATCGCGATCCGCTGGTACCGGCGCGACATGGCCGCGCTGGTCGCCGCCGTGCACATCGCGAGCGAGTACCTGCCGATGCTGGCGTGGGAGCCCGTCCTCGGCCACGCCGGCGACCCGGCCCTCATCGGCGCGGCGGTGAGCGGCGAGGGCAGCCGGTTCGGCGTGCCCGTCGAGCCGGGCTCGGCGCGGATGTGCGACCACACCCGCCCCGAGCGCTCCGCGTGCGAGCGGACGCTGCGCGTCGCCCGCGAGCCGGGGCCGGGCTGGCGCGCCTACCTCGACCGCCAGCACAGCCAGGTCGCGTCCGCGCTGGGCGACTGCGCGGCCCGCTGCCGCACGCCCTGCACGGTCGTGACCCGGCTGGACGACCCGGTGCGCGCCGCGCTCACCGACCGGTGCAGGCTCGCCGCCGACTTCACCGGCAGCGCCCTGGTCAAGCTGCGCCACGCGGCGCCGGTCGGCCACGGCTTCGGCGTCCCGTCCCCGGAGGAGGTCCAGACGGCCTGGACGCGCGCCCGCAAGTCGCTCTCCCATCACCCGCTGGGCCGCAAGGCCCTGGCCGGCGCCGACGACTCCTACCCCCTGCCCGGGCTTCCCGCGCTCTTCTCGGCGATCGCCGACGCCGAACTGCGTCCCGACACGCTCCTGCACGACGTGACGGTGCGCATCACGTCGACGCTCGCCTGACCGCGCCTGCGCGCGCTCACTGCGGGGGCTCCCGCAGGACGGCGAAGCGGTCGGCCAGCGCCGGCAGGTCGTCGAGGAGGACGGGGGCTCCGTGCGCGTCGGCGAGCGGGATGCGCCAGTTGGGGTACTCGTCGGTGGTGCCCGGCTGGTTCTGGGTGCGGCGTTCGCCCACGGCGTCGGCGAGGGAGATGCCGGTCAGGAGGGCGGGCGTGCGCCCCAGGAAGGCGTGCAGGGCCGCCACGATCTCGTCGTCGTGGGTGGTCTCGCCGTCCGCCAGCGCCCGCATGATCTCGCCGGGCGGGGTGGGCAGCAGGCCCTCGCCGTGGAGGAGGGCCAGCCAGTCGGCGAGCTGGCGGCGGTGGTCGGCCTCCTCCTCGGCGCGGGGGCGGGTCAGCAGGCCGAGGCGGTCGCGCAGGGCGATGTGGTCGCCGTGGACGAAACCCGTGATCGGCGGCATGTCGTGGGTGCCGACCGTGGCCAGGGAGAGCTCGCGCCACTTCTCCGGGGGCTTGGGACGTCCCCCGTCGTCGCGCTCGAACCAGAGCAGGGACGTGCCGAGCACGCCCCGTCCGGCCAGGGCCTCGCGCAGGTCCGGCTCCACCGTGCCGAGGTCCTCGCCGACGACCACGGCGCCGAAGCGCTCGGCCTCCCAGGTCAGGCAGCCGAGCAGCGCGTCGCGGTCGTAGCGCACGTACGTCCCGTCGGCAGGGGACGCCCCCTCGGGCACCCACCACAGGCGCGACACCTGCATGGCGTGGTCCAGCCGGACTCCGCCGGCGTGCCGCAGGACGGCCGCCGTCATCTCGCGGAACGGCCGGTAGCAGGCGGCGGCGAGCGCGTCCGGCCGCCACGGCTGCTGCCCCCAGTCCTGGCCGCGCTGGTTGAACTCGTCCGGGGGCGCCCCGACGCTCATCCCCGGCGCGTACAGGTTCCGGTACATCCAGGTGTCGGCGCTGCCGTGCGGCACCCCGACCGCGAGGTCGTGGACGATCCCGACCGGCATGCCGGAGTCGCGCGCGGCCCGCTGCGCCGCGGAGAGCTGGCCGTCCAGCCGCCACTGGAGCCACTCGTGGAACTCCGCGCGGTCGCGGCGGCCGGCCGCGCCGGCGGGGTCGCGGGCGTCGCGCAGCGCGGGCGGCCAGCGCCGCCAGTCCGTCGTCCCCTGCTCCTCGCTGATCGCGCACCACAGGGCGTACCGGGCGAGCGCCGCGCCCTCGCGCCTGCGGAACGCCTCGAAGTCCGGGTCGCTCCGGCCCGCGCGGAGCCGGTGCATCGCCTCGAACGCCTCCAGCTTGGCCGCCCACACCGCGTCCCGGTCGAGGAGCCCCTCCCCGGCGCGCAGCTTCGCCGCGAGGCCGGCGAACCGCTCCCGGTCCCCGGCGGGGAGCGCGGCGTACTCCGGCATGTCCTCGACGCGCAGGTAGAGCGGCGAGGGGAAGCGGCGGCTCATCGGCGAGTAGGGCGACGGCCCGACCGGCGGCACCGGCTCGGTCGCGTGCAGCGGGTTCACCAGCAGGAAGCCGGCGCCGCGGTCCCGGGCGCTCCAGGCCGCGAGATCCGCCAGGTCGCGCAGGTCTCCGAGGCCCCAGGACGCGGCGGAGCGCACCGAGTACAGCTGCGCGGTCAGCCCCCGCGCGCGGGGCGGGCGGCGCAGCGCGGCGGGCGCGACCAGCAGCGGCGGCTCGGCGGCGCGACCGCCGCGCCGGACGCGCAGGCGGTGCCAGCCCGGCGGCGCGTCGGCGCCTTCCGGCAGCGGCTCGAACGGCCGGCCGGCGGCTCCGGGCGGCGCCAGGACCTCCTCCGCGCCGACCGCGATCTCCACGTCCCCGCCCGGGTCGAGGCAGCGGCGCAGCGCCGCGCGGACCCGGCCGCCGGCCGGGCCGCTCCCCCGCCGGACGACCAGGCACGGCGGCAGCGCGCGCTCCCGATCCCGCCCGCGTTCCAGCTCCGCCGCGACGGCGGCCGGCGTCGACGCGTCGACGCCGAGCGCCGCCAGGACGGCGACGAGCGTGTCCGGCGCGACCGCCACCTCCCGGCCCCGCCAGTCGGTGTACCCGGTCGCGACCCCGTGCCGGCCCGCCAGCCTGATCAGTCCGTCGTCGCCCACGCCTGCACCATGCCCGGTGCGGGCGGGCTCACGCCGTCCAGATCTCCGGCTTGCGGCCGATCCACGGGCGGGCCTCCTCCAGCTGCGCGGACAGCGAGATCAGCGTGCCCTCGCCGCCGAGCCGCCCGGCCAGCATGATCCCGATCGGCAGGCCGTCGTCGTTCCAGTGCAGCGGGACGTTCACCGCGGGCTGCCCCGAGATGTTGTACACGGCGGTGAACGGCGTGAAGTTCGCCTGCCGCCGGAAGTTCTCCTCGGGCTCCTGGTCGTGGAAGTACCCGACGGGGACGGGCGGCATGGCGAGCGTCGGGTGCAGGACGGCGTCGAACTCGTCCATGACCGGGAACGCCTTGCGCAGCTCGCCCTGGAGCACGGCGTGCGCCTGGAGCAGCTGCGGCGCGGACGTGGCCTCGCCGAGCCCGCGCAGCCAGCGGGTGAGCGGCTGGAGCTTGTCCTGGTCCTCGTCCGCGACGGGCGTCATCGTCGCCATCGCGCCCCACAGCGTGACGAAGTGCGCGACGAGGTCGGCGCCGAGCACCTGCGGCAGGTCCACGACCTCGTGGCCCAGCTCCTCCAGCAGCGCGGACGCGGCCTCGTAGGCGGCGACGCAGTCGGGGTGGACCTCGGCGCCCGGCACCGGCGGCTCCAGGCTGCGCGCGATCCGCAGCCGGCCCGGCGCGCGGTCGGCGAAGGACAGGAACGAGCCGTCCACCTGCGGCGCGCGGTACAGGTCGCCGGGCATGTGGCCGGCCATCACGTCCAGCATGAGGGCCGCGTCGCGGACGGTCCGCGCGATCGGGCCGTTGGTCGCCAGCCCGAACAGGTCGGGGATGATCGGGCCGGAGGACACCCGGCCCCGGGTCGGCTTGATCCCGAACAGCCCGCACGCGCTGCTCGGGATGCGGATCGAGCCGCCGCCGTCGCTGCCCTGCGCGATCGGCGCCAGCCCGGACGCGACCGCCGCCGCGGCGCCGCCGCTGGAGCCGCCCGCCGACCGGGTGAGATCCCACGGCGTGCGGGCCGGGGGCGCGACGTCACCCTCCGTGTAGCAGGGCAGGCCGAACTCCGGCGTCGTCGTCTTGCCCAGCAGCACAGTCCCCGCTTGCGCCAGCTTTGTCACCACATGGTCGTCCGCGAACCCGGTCATCTCGGCGTAGGCGGCCGAGCCGAACGTCATCCGGACGCCCTGGACCATGTTGAGGTCCTTGATCGGGACGGGGACGCCGTGCAGCGGCGGCAGCTCCGCCGGGTCGGCGGCGTCCAGCACCGCCTTCTCGGCCCGCCGCGCCTCCTCGCGGGCCCGTTCGGCGGTCACCGTCACATAGGCGCCGACCTGCTCGTTCAGCCGTTCGATGCGGGCCAGATAGTGGTCGGCGAGCTCGACCGGAGATACTTCCCTGGAGCGGACGGCCGCGGCCATCCGGGTGGCGCTGAGGTCATGGGTTTGTGTCACAAAACGGAACGCTAGACGCCGTGTGCGCGGGCATCAAAGAGGGCAGGGACTCTACGGCGCCGAAGGGAGAAGAATATCGTCCTACCCGTCCGTCGCGTAAGTTACTCACTGACCTGGGGGCGACAAAATTATTAACCCCGCATCACTAGTCGCCGACCGGCCGGATGATTACTCTGCGCACGGAGGATCATGCCCCCGATGGGAAAGGAATACGGAGCGTCACTTATGGCGATCATGGAGCGGGGCAACACGCAGGGCGCCCGGGGCCACCCCCGGGCCGAATCGGATGAGACGAGGCCGCGGCCGGCGCGGCCGGAGGAGACGCGTGAGCACCATGGCCCGGGTCCGGTGAAGGAGCGCCCCGACGAGCACGCGGGCGAGCACCCCGCCGAACGCACCGCCGCGGCGATGCTGGACGACCCCCGCGTCCGCCGCTGGGCGTTCCGGGCGGGCGCGGCCGCCGTCGCCGGGGTCGCCGTCCTGATCCTGCTCGGCTGGCAGGCCGGGCTCGCCGTCGCGATCCTCGTGGTCGTCGGCGACGCCGTCCGGTGCGCCCGCAAGAGCTCCTCCGTCCCGGCCTGGCAGAAGTCGTCGGCCGCCGAACGGCGCACCGAGCGGCAGCTGAAGGCCCTGGAGCGCAGCGGATACCTCGTCCTGCACGCCCGGGCCGTGCCGCGCGACGACGACGGCGTCAGCGACGGCCGCATCGACCACCTGGTGATCGGGCCGAGCGGCGTCTACGCCATCGACTCCGAGAAGTGGGACAAGCGTCTCCCCGTGCGCACCATGTCCCACATGAAGCTCTTCCACGGGCCCTTCAACAAGAAGGACCGGCTTGACGAGGCCCGGTGGGAGGCCCAGATGGCGAGCAGCATCCTCGCCGAGCGGGTCGGCTTCGAGGTGCCGGTGCAGCCCTCCGTGGCGATCTACGGCCCGTCCATCCCGTGGAAGGTCATGCGGGTGCGGGACGTCGACGTCTACGCGGGCAACCGGGCCCGCGCCTACCTGCGGCGCCGCCCGAAGATCCTCACCGACGGCGACGTGCAGCGCATCTTCTCGGCGGCCGAGAAGGCCCTGCCGCCGAAGTACCCCGACTGACCGGCCCTCCCCTCGGCCTTCCGCCCGGCCCGGCGCACGACCGGCCACCGGGCACGGAGAGGGCCCGGCCACCGCGAGGGGCGGCCTCCTTCCCCGGGCCGCCCGCACCACGGCTCGACGACGAGCCCCGCCGGGATGCCGCCTTGCCGGGTTCACCACCTGCCGGGACGGCTGCGTCCCGGCTTTTCTCATGCCGCCGCGCCGGTTGGTAGCATCGGTGGAGTCACAGGCCGGCCCGCGCGCGACCTCCGCTGAGCCGGCGGCAGCGCCGCGATCCGCCGCTGCGGGCACGCTCCCAGAATCCGGCTCGGCACGTCACACGTTAGAGAGGTCCCCATGCCACCGCTCAGGTCACGCACGGTCACGCACGGCAGGAACATGGCGGGCGCCCGCGCCCTCATGCGCGCCAGCGGCGTGCAACGCGAGGACTTCGGCAAGCCGATCGTCGCGGTGGCCAACAGCTTCACCCAGTTCGTGCCCGGCCACGTCCACCTGGACGAGGTCGGCAAGGTCGTCGCGGGCGCGGTCCGCGAGGCCGGCGGCGTGCCCCGCGAGTTCAACACCATCGCCGTGGACGACGGCATCGCGATGGGCCACGACGGCATGCTGTACTCGCTGCCGTCCCGCGAGATCATCGCCGACGCGATCGAGTACATGGTCAACGCGCACTGCGCCGACGCGCTCGTCTGCGTCTCCAACTGCGACAAGATCACCCCGGGCATGCTGCTGGCCGCGCTGCGGCTCAACATCCCGACCGTGTTCGTCTCCGGCGGCCCGATGGAGGCCGGCAAGCCGGTCGAGGGCGTCATGGGCGGCAACAAGCTCGACCTCATCGACCCGATCATCGCCTCCGCGGACGGCTCGATCGCCGAGGACAAGCTCCTCCAGATGGAGGAGAGCGCCTGCCCGACCTGCGGGTCCTGCTCCGGCATGTTCACCGCCAACTCGATGAACTGCCTCACCGAGGCGATCGGGCTGGCGCTGCCCGGCAACGGCACCGTCCTCGCCACGCACACCGCCCGCCGCGGCCTCTACGAGGACGCCGGCCGCACCGTCGTCGAGATCGCCAAGCGCTACTACGAGGGCGACGACGAGTCGGTTCTGCCGCTGAGCATCGCCACCCGCGACGCGTTCGAGAACGCCATGGTGCTGGACGTCGCCATGGGCGGCTCCACCAACACGATCCTGCACCTGCTCGCCGCCGCGACCGAGGCGCGCGTCGACTTCGGCCTCGCCGACATCGACGCCGTCTCCCGCCGCGTCCCGTGCATCTGCAAGCTGGCCCCGGCGACCGGCCGGTACCACGTCGAGGACTGCCACCGCGCCGGCGGCATCCCCGCCCTGCTCGGCGAGCTGAACCGGGCCGGGCTGCTGAACCGCACCGCGCACTCGATCCACTCCGCGTCGCTGGACGAGTTCGTCGCCAAGTGGGACGTCCGCTCCCCCGACGTCATCCCCGAGGCCGTCGAGCTGTACCACGCGGCGCCCGGCGGCGTCCGCACCACCTCGGCGTTCTCGCAGAGCGCCCGGTGGGAGTCGCTCGACCTCGACCGCGAGAACGGCTGCATCCGCTCCGTCGAGCACGCCTACACCGCCGACGGCGGCCTCGCCGTCCTGCGCGGCAACATCGCCCCCGACGGCGCGATCGTGAAGACCGCCGGCGTCGACGAGGAGCTGTGGACCTTCACCGGCCCCGCCGTCGTCTTCGAGTCGCAGGACGACGCCGTCGAGGGCATCCTCAGCGGCAGGGTCAAGGCCGGCGACGTCGTCGTGATCCGCTACGAGGGCCCGAAGGGCGGCCCCGGCATGCAGGAGATGCTGTACCCGACGAGCTTCCTCAAGGGCCGCGGGCTCGGCAAGGCGTGCGCGCTGATCACCGACGGCCGGTTCTCCGGCGGCACCTCGGGCCTGTCCATCGGGCACGCCTCCCCGGAGGCCGCCGGCGGCGGGATCATCGCCCTCGTCGAGGACGGCGACCGCGTGGTGATCGACATCCCGAACCGCGTCCTCGAACTGGACGTCCCGGCCGACGAGCTGGAGATCCGGCGCGAGAAGCTGCTCGCCGACCTCGGCGGCTACCGCCCCCGCGACCGGCACCGCCCGGTGAGCGCCGCGCTCCGCGCCTACGCCGCGATGGCCACGTCCGCCTCCACCGGCGCCGCCCGCGACGTCTCCCAGCTCGAGCGCTGAGCATTACCCGGCGGGTAATCGCCTCCGTTCCCCGCAGCGGGAAGAGTGGTGGTCGTCAGGGCGGACCGCCCGGCGACCACCACCGAAGGAGATCGCGATGACCGCCTACGCACTGGCCCACCTGCGTCCCCAGCCGCCGCTGCACGAGGACGTCTTCACCTACATGGAGCGCATCCAGGACACCATGGACCCGTTCGGCGGCCGGTTCCTCGTCCACGGGACCGCCCCGGACGTGATCGAGGGCCCGCTGGAAGGCGCCTACGTCCTCATCGAGTTCCCCGACATGGACAAGGCCCGCGCCTGGTACGAGTCGGACGCCTACCAGGCGATCCTGCCGATGCGCACCGACAACATCGACGGCACCGCCGTCCTGCTGCAGGGCGTTCCGCCGGGCTACGACGCGGCCGCCACCGCGAAGGCGATGCGCGCCGCCCAGAACGGCTAGGAGCAGCAGCCTCCGCCGCAGCAGCCGCCGCCGGCCGGCTTCGGCGGGGGCGCGGCCCCCCGCGACGTGCCGGTCACGGCGACCGTGGACAGCAGCTTCACCGTGTCGTCGTGCCCCTCGGGGCACGGCGCCGGGTCGGACGCGTTGATCATCGGACGGGAGACCTCGAAGGTCGACCCGCACGCGCGGCAGCGGTAGTCATAACGAGGCACGCCCCAAGGATAAGCCCCCGGGTCACGCGGCGGGTTCGGTCACGTACGGCGCCCACTGCGGGTCGCCGTCGTGGACGAGGCCGATGAGGCGCCAGTGGGCGCCGCGCGGCACGGCGGGCGTGATGCTCAGCGTCCAGCCCAGCTCGGACAGGAGCCGGTCGGCCTTGCGGTGGTTGCAGGACATGCAGGAGGCGACGCAGTTCTCCCACACGTGCTTGCCGCCGCGGCTGCGCGGATGGACGTGGTCGATGGTCTCGGCGCGGCGGCCGCAGTAGACGCAGCGGAAGTTGTCGCGGCGCATCAGCGCGGCGCGGGTCAGCGGGACGCGGGTACGGAACGGGATGCGGACGTAGCGGCGCAGCCGGATCACCGACGGCACCTCGACCGTCATCGTGGCGGAATGCAGCACCGCGCCCGAGGCGTCATGGTGGACGATCTCGGCCTTCTCCCGGAGCACGAGGCAGACCGCCCGCCGCAGCGGCAGCGTGGTGAGGGGTTCGTACGTCGCGTTCAGGAGGAGGACCTGCCGCATCAGACGGCCTCCACCGGGATGTGGTTCGCCTCGGCGGGCGCGGTCGTCCGCGCCTCGGACCGAGGCCCGGTTATTGTCTCCGGTTCCTGCGCACTCGCCATGAGGACCTCCCCAGGGGCGAACCGACCTTCATCAGTGTGGCGTCTGATGGAGTCCGTTCGCTACCCCAATAATCCCCCTTCGGAGGTCGGATCGAACGCGGGGCCGCGTTCGGGGCGGTTCGCAGCGTCCGGGGCGGACAGCCCGGAACAGCCAATACAGTGCGTTCATGACGCCGTATCCGCCCGCGCATCGCCAGGACATCGTCGAGGACATCCACGGTCACCGGGTCGCGGACCCGTACCGCTGGCTGGAGGACGCCGAGAGCGACGAGACCAGGGAGTGGCTCGCCGCACAGGACCGGCTCTTCCACAAGGTCGTGGACGCCCTTCCGGGCCGGGACCGGCTGCGCGAGCGGCTCGGCGAGCTGCTCGGCGCGGGCAGCGTCGGCTCCCCCGTCTGGCGGGGCGGACGGCGGTTCTTCACCCGGCGCGCCGCCGGCCAGGAGCATCCCGTCCTCTACACGGTGGACCCGGACGGCGCCGAGCGCGTCCTCATCGACCCCATGGCGCTCGACCCGGACGGGACGACGACGCTCGACGGATGGCAGCCCGACAAGGAGGGGCGCCGGCTCGCGTACAAGATCTCCACCGGCGGGGACGAGGAGTCCCTGCTGTACGTGATGGACGTCGCGACCGGCGAGCGGGTCGAGGGGCCGATCGACCGTGCGCGGTACTCGCCGGTCGCGTGGCTGCCCGGCGGCGAGGCGTACTACTACGCGCGGCGGCTGCCCGCGCGGGACGTCCCCGAAGGCGAGGAGCAGTACCACCGGCGCGTCTACCTGCACCGGGTCGGCACCGAACCCGACACCGACGACGTGCTGATCTTCGGCGAGGGGATGGACAAGACCAACTACTACGGGGTCGGGGTCAGCCGGGACGGGCGCTGGCTGACGGTCTCGGCGTCGCAGGGCACGGCGCCGCGCAACGACCTGTGGATCGCGGACCTGTCCGCGTCGTCCCCGGAGGCCCCCGCCCTGCGGGCGGTGCAGGAGGGCGTCGACGCCGGCACCGGCCTGCACGTCGGGCGCGACGGCCGCGCCTACATCTTCACCGACCGGGACGCACCCCGCTCCCGCCTCTGCGTGGCCGACCCGGCCGACCCGTCCTACGAGCGGTGGCGCGACCTCATCCCGGAGGACCCCGAGGCCGTCCTCACCGACTTCGCGATCCTGGAGGACCTGGACCGCCCCGTCCTGCTGGCCGGGTGGACGCGGCACGCGGTCAGCGAGATCACCGTCCACGACCTGGAGACGGGCGAGCGGATCGGCGCCGTGCCCACGCCCGGCCTCGGCTCGATCGGCGGCATCGTCGAGCGCCCGGAGGGCGGGCACGAGGCGTGGTTCGGCTACACCGACAACGTCACGCCGTCGTCGGTGATGCGGTACGACGCGCGCACCGGCGAGACGACGCTGTGGGCGTCCGCGCCGGGCACGGTCGCCGTCCCCGAGATCGAGACGCGCCAGGTCGCCTTCACCTCCCGGGACGGCACCGAGGTGCGGATGCTGGTCGCGTCCCGCCCCGGCATCTCCGGCCCGCGCCCGGCGATCCTGTACGGCTACGGCGGCTTCAACATCTCGCTGACGCCGTCCTACTCGGCCAGCGTGCTGGCCTGGGTGGAGGCGGGCGGCGTCTACGCGGTCGCGAACCTGCGCGGCGGGTCCGAGGAGGGCGAGGAATGGCACCGCGCGGGGATGCGCGAGCGCAAGCAGAACGTGTTCGACGACTTCCACGCCGCCGCCGAGAAGCTGATCGCGGACGGCCTGACCACGCCCGCGCAGCTCGCCATCTCCGGCGGCTCCAACGGCGGGCTGCTCGTCGGCGCGGCCCTCACCCAGCGTCCCGACCTGTACCGCGCGGCGGTGTGCTCGGCGCCGCTCCTCGACATGGCGCGCTACGAGCGGTTCGGCCTGGGGCAGACCTGGAACGACGAGTACGGGACGGCGGACGACCCCGAGGAGTTCGGCTGGCTGATCGGGTACTCCCCGTACCACCACGTCCACGCCGGCACCGCGTACCCGGCCGTCCTGTTCACGACGTTCGGCAGCGACACCCGCGTGGACCCGCTGCACGCCCGCAAGATGTGCGCGGCGCTCCAGCACGCGACCGCGTCCGACGCGCCGGTACTGCTGCGCGACGAGGCGGACGTCGGCCACGCCGCCCGCTCGGTGAGCCGCTCGGTCGACCTGATGACCGACACCCTCTCGTTCCTGGCCGCGCACACCGGTCTGGCCTTCCCCGACAGCCCGGACGAATTGGCCGGTGATCTAATAGCCGGGTGAGCGAGACGCTGCAGACCACCATGGCGCGGGTCCTCGGGCTGCTCCGCGAGCCGCCCGAGGCGCCCGACACGTCCGCCGGCTACCTCGACCTGTTCGGGCCTCCGGCGAAGCCGTCCCTCGCGCAGTCCGTCATGGAGTCGGCGTTCCTGCCGCGGATCTACGAGAAGGTCTGGCGGCCCGTCGGGTTCAACCTGGCCAAGGGCTGGCCCTTCGGCCCGGACACCGCCGCGGAGCACGCGCTCGCCCGCGAATGGCTCGGCCTCACCGACCGCCGGCCCGCGACGGTCCTGGACGTGGCGTGCGGCCCCGGCAACGTCACCCGCGCCCTCGCCGAGGGCGTCGCCCTCGACGGCCTCGTCGTCGGCCTCGACGCGTCCGAGACGATGCTCGCCCAGGCCGTAGGCGACCCCCGGGCCAACGTCGCCTACGTGCGCGGCGACGCCGTGGACCTGCCGTTCCGCGACGGCGTGTTCGACGCCGTCTGCTGCTTCGGCGCCCTCTACCTGTTCGACGATCCGTGGGCCGCGGTGGACGGCATGACCCGCGTCCTGAAGCCGGGCGGGCGGCTCGTCATCCTCACGTCCCGCCGCCCGACGCCGCTGCCGGCCGCCCGGATCGCCGGCGAGCTGCTCCGCCGCACCACCGGCTTCACCGTCTTCGGTGACCGCGAGGTCACCCGAGCCCTCGCCTCCCGCGGTTTCACCGATGTCCGCCGGCGCCGCTACCCGCTGATGCAGATGGTCGGGGGGCGGCGTCCCTGAATCTTTCCTGAACCCGGCCTCTAGGACGCGACCGGCTGCTCGCGCTACGCTCCCCCAAGAACACGCACGGGGTACCCCGTGCGGATGATCGGCCCCCTCCTGGGGTTGGGAAGCCTCCAGGAGGGGGTCGCGTTCGTTGCGGCCCCGAGGGCTCCGGGGGGTCAGCGGAGGGGTTTCTCCAGGTAGATGTTGACGATGCCGCCTATGGTCTCGCGGCGGGTCTCCGTCCAGCCGAACTTGCGGTAGAGGGCCAGGGCGGGGGCCTGGAGCTCGGTGGTGTCGGCGCGGAGGACGCGGTAGCCGTACTCGGCGGCGCGCTCCTCCAGGGCGCGCACGACGGCGGCGCCGTAGCCGCGGCGCTGCACGGCGGGCAGGACGCGCAGGCGGACCATCTCGACGGCGTCCAGGGCGGGCGCGCCGGGGGCGTAGCCGCCGAACGCGCGGGCGTGGCCTCCGGGGATGAGGTCGGCGCGGCGCAGGCCGCCCATCGCGACGATGCCGTCGCCGAGCTCGCCGACGAGGAACTCGCCGTCGTTGCGGAGATAGATGTCCTCCATGCGGAAGAAGTCGTGGTCGTAGTAGACGCCGTCGCCGGGGCGCAGGCCGACCTGGGCCAGGCCCTCCCGGTGCAGGGCCAGGACGACGCCGTGGTCGGCGGGGCGGTACCGGCGGATCCGCAGGTCGCCGAAGCGCCACACGGGGGGCTCGTCCTGGAGCCGGTCGAGGTGGCCTTGCGAGAACGTGCTGCTCATCCTGGGTCAGACCTGCTCGGACGGGGGGACGGCGGCCGGGCTCTTGACCGAGGGGCCGGCGAGCGCCTCGTAGAAGTCCTTGAGCTCCGTGATCTCGCCGTACTTGGCCGAGACGGCCGCGCCGATCTGGCGGGCGCGGTGGACGAGGATGTCGGAGCGGTGGTCGGGCGGCAGGTCGTGGATGGCCTCGCGCCCGGCCGTCAGCGCGGCGTCGGGATGGCCCGCGTGGAGTTTGCACATCGCGCGGTCGAGGCGCACCAGGGTCAGGTCGACGCGGTCGGTGGGCGCATAGAGGGTGAGGGCGTGGCTGAGCACCTCGTCGCCGTGCTTGTGGTCGCCGAGGTTGGTGAAGGTGTCGCCCTCGTAGAAGGCCATCTGCCGGTCGGTGAACCCGAACACGAGGTCGGAGGTGTCGGTCTTGGACAACTGGTCGAAAACCGAGCGTCCGCGCACGAGGGCGCGGCGCGCGCTGGGGGCGGCGTCGCCGCGTCCGCGCATGGCGAGCATGCCGAGCGCGCGGGCCTCCACGGCGGGGGCCATGGCGGCGGCGACGCCGGGCGTCCGGCCGGCGAGGTCCTGGGCCTTGCGGGCCAGGTGCAGGGCCTCGCGCGGGTCGCCGTAGTACATCGGCACGAGGGACTCGCGGACGGTCACCCAGGCGCGCAGCTGCCGGTCGCCGGTCTCGTCGGCGGCGGTGCGCGCGGTGCGGAAGAACGAGCGGGCCAGCCGGTGGTCGCCCAGATTGATCATGATCAGGCCGGACAGCCCGGACAGCTGCGCGGCGATCCGGCACAGCCGCTCCTGGAGTTCGACCGGCTGCCGCTTGTCGCACATGCGCCGCACCTCGCTGAAGTCCAGCAGGACGTCGCAGAGCATACGCAGCGAAGGGGTCGCCTGATACTGCCGGCCGTAGCCGTAGGTCGTCTCCTCCCACTGGTCGAGCATGGTCGGCGAGACGGTCGCGCCGACGAGGGTGTCGTCCATCTTGCGGCGCAGGTTGTCGACGGCCCCGAGGAACTGGCCGTCGAGCGCCACGCCCGCTCCGGCCAGGAGTTGCAGAAGGGTTCTGCGAAGCACGATGTCCTCCTCTCCCACATCAATGGTCTGGGGGCCTTCGGCGCGGTCGGGGCCCCGTAAATCGGTCACGGTTACCCAGGGCCGGTCGTCGGCCCTGGGGACGATCGCCCCGACGAGCGCGTCGGGGTCGGGCGCCGCACGCCCTTCCGGGGCGCGCGGCCGGGGGACGCTCGGGGCGGCCGTGCGGCCGGCGTGGCCGCGGCCGCAGATGCAGGGGCTCCGGTAGTCGAGCGCGTCCGGCTCGACCCGGTAGACGGCGCACAGGTAGTGCAGGTACTCGGGACCGGGTCTTTTGTACCCGCTCTCGTAGGCGGACAGCAGCGTCTCCCCCAGCCGGGGCGGCGGCTTGCCGTCCACCTCGTAGAGCGCCCTGACCTGCGCGACGATGTCGGACAGCGCGACGCCGTGGGCGAGGCGGTGCGCCTTGATCCGGCTGGTGCCGAACAGCGGCGCGCACTGCTCGTGGATCTCCTGCGCGATCTGTACCGGGGTGCGGCCGCGGGCCAGAGCGTGCGCGCGGATCCGACGGGCCACTTCCGTCTCTTTACGGGGGGGATCCGACATCGACTCCGGCCTCCTCACCGTCGTGCCGGGACGCCGCCCCCAGGGGGAGGGGGTCGTCCCTGCCACGGCGACCGGTCACTAGATGGCCACGACAGATAATCTCTCGCGCACGCAGCGTAACCCCCGTCACGGGGGCCGCCAAGCGGTTTCGGTGAAGAGGTGAGGGCCGGGAGGCACCCCGCCCCCCGCGGGTAGAGATTCTTCCTCCACGGGAGAGGACGCTTCCCCTGAGGTGGGGTAATCCGGTACTTCACCGGACGGCCGCTCTCTTGACCCGCCAGTGTGAGAGTTGCAATTCTCGCCGGGAGTGACCGGACGGATCCGGAGAGTCGATCTTTCCGCCCGGTCCGGTCCGCGCACGGTGCTCGCCCATGGAGGGGGTGTGAAGGTGGTCAGCGACAGACGCGTCGGCTACCTCGAAGAGCTGGAGCACGCACTCGACACGCAGGGCCTCGTCGCCCGCGTCGTCCGCACCCGTTCCGGGCCGGCCTTCCTGCGGGTCGTGAACCCGGAGGCCGCGAGCCTCGCGGAGGACGTCACCTGCGCACCGGCCCCCGAGACGAAGGACCACTACTTCTGGTGGTCGTGGGGCGAGCGCATGCACCGCGTGGACGACGTGGGCGGCGCCGCCATGAAACTGGCGCGCGTGCTCCAGCCGCTCCCCTGAGACCGGGCGTGTCCCGCGGTCCGCGGCCGGAACGGCGCGGCAGCCGCCGGCCCGCGGGACACGCTCGCCCGACAGCCCCTCCCCGGCCGGTCCGCGCCGCCGCGGCCGGCACCGCGCGAAGCGGTCGGAACCGTCCCCTGCGATCGGCTTCGTTTCGGTGCCGCGAGTCCACGGTCGTGGCGGCCATGCACCAGAATGGCCGGGGAGGGTCTGCACAATGTCACTCGCCGCGTCGTCCTTAGCCGGATCGCCGCTCGCCGTATCGCTCGCCTCGCACGTCCCGGCGCTCGCCGGAGGGGCGCTGCCCTGGGCCGACAAGGGCACCCCGGAGACCGCCTGCGGGGACCCCACGCCGACCACCGCGTGCCGGCTCGTGTGGAACGTCTCACACAACAAGGGCTTCACGAAGTTCTTCGCCACGTGGCTCGACAAGCCGCTCACCACGCTTCTGTGGATCATCGTCACGTTCGTCGTCGCGCTGATCGTGAAGAACATCGCGCACCGCATGATCACCAAGATCACGCTGCGGATGGCCGAGGGGACGATGTCGGAGCGGGCCCGCGAGCGCGCCCGGACGGTCTTCGACGGCAGCCCCGCCCTGCTGAACAAGCGGCGCGCCCAGCGCGCGCAGACGCTCGGCTCGGTGCTGCGCTCGATCGCGTCCGTCCTGATCATGGGGACGGCGCTGTTCAGCATCCTCGGCTCGCTCGGCCTCAACCTGGCGCCCATCCTGGCCAGCGCCAGCGTGATCGGCGTCGCGGTCGGGTTCGGCGCGCAGAACATCGTCAAGGACCTGCTCGCCGGGCTGTTCATGCTGCTGGAGGACCAGTACGGCGTCGGCGACTACATCGACGTGGGCAGCGCCAAGGGGACGGTCGAGGCCGTCACGCTGCGGGTCACCCGGATGCGGGACGTCGACGGCGTCGTCTGGTACGTCCCCAACGGCGAGATCAAGCAGGTCGGCAACGAGTCGCAGAACTGGGGGCGGGCCGTCCTCGACATCCCCGTCGACATCCACGAGGACACCGAGAAGGTCAAGGAGATCCTCCAGACCACCGCCGACGGGATGGCCGGCGACCCCGCGTGGAAGGACCTCATCCTGGAGGAGCCGTCGGTGTGGGGCGTGCAGGCCCTCGCCGGCGACGCCATCGTGATCAGGGTGGTGCTCAAGACCGCGCCCGGCAAGCAGGGCGAGATCGCCCGCGCGCTGCGCGAGCGCGTGAAGCGGTCGTTCGACGAGGCGGGCATCGCGGTGGCCAAGCCGGCGTCGTAAGCGATCAAGGTGAGGACCGGGACGCATCTCACATATGGTGGGGAGCGCTATGGCTGAACAGGTGACTTTCTACGAGGCGGTCGGCGGTGAGCCGACCTTCCGCCGGCTGGTGCACCGCTTCTACCAGGGCGTCGCGGAAGATCCCGACCTGCGGCCCATGTACCCGGAGGAGGACCTCGGCCCCGCGGAGGAGCGGCTGCGCCTGTTCCTGATGCAGTACTGGGGCGGCCCGAACACCTACAGCCGGCGGCGCGGGCATCCGCGGCTGCGGATGCGGCACGTGCCGTTCGTCATCGACGAGGCCCAGCGCGACCGGTGGCTGAAGCACATGCGGGTCGCGGTGGACGAGCTCGGCCTGCCCGAGCCGCTGGAGAAGCAGCTCTGGGACTACTTCCTGATGGCGGCGCGGAGCCTGGTGAACGCGCCCAGCCAGGCGCCCATGTGACACGCCCGCGCGGCGCGCCCGGCCGGGCGCCCGTGTACGCGCACGCGCGGCGCGCGCATGTGACGCGATCACGTGACCGGTCCCGCGTATCCGGGTAGATCGGGCTGTATGACGCGAATCCCGTGGTGGCGCAACGCCGTCGTGTACGAGGTCTACGTCCGCAGCTTCGCCGACTCCGACGGGAACGGCGAGGGCGACCTCCAGGGGATCCGGTCGCGGCTCGGCCACCTGCGCGACCTCGGCGTGGACGCGCTCTGGCTCACCCCCTTCTACACGTCCCCGCTCGCGGACGGCGGCTACGACGTGGCCGACTACCGCGACGTCGACCCCCGGTTCGGCACGCTCGACGACTTCGACGCCCTCGTCGCGGACGTCCACGCGCACGGCCTGCGGCTGATCATCGACATCGTCCCGAACCACTCGTCCGACCGGCACCGCTGGTTCCAGGAGGCGCTGGCCGCGCCGCCCGGGTCGGCCGAACGGTCGCGCTACATCTTCCGCCCCGGCAAGCCGGGCGGGCGCCCCGGCGAGGAGCGGCCGCCGAACGACTGGCCGTCCGCGTTCGGCGGCCCGGCCTGGACTCAGGTGGACGACGGCGAGTGGTACCTGCACCTGTACGCGCGCGAGCAGCCCGACTTCAACTGGCGCAACCCGGAGATCCGGCAGGAGTTCGAGGACGTCCTGCGGTTCTGGCTCGACCGCGGTGTGGACGGCTTCCGCATCGACGTGGCCGCCGGCCTGTTCAAGGACGAATCGCTCCGCGACCTCGGCCCGAACGACCGCCGCGCCCTCAACGGACCGATCTACAGCCGTCCCGAAGTCCACGACGTGTACCGCCGCTGGCGCCGGATCCTGGACGGGTACGACGGCGACCGCATGGCCATCGGCGAGGTGTGGACGGACGGCCCCGAGGACCTCGCGCTCTACCTGCGCCCGGACGAACTGCACCAGGTCTTCCAGTTCGACCTGCAGCTGGCTCCGTGGTCGGCGCAGGCGTTCCATGACGTGATAGTCGCCGCGTTGAAGGCCGTCGCGCCCACCGGCGCCGCGCCCACGTGGGTGCTGTCCAGCCACGACTCCATCCGGCACGTGACCCGCTACGAGCAGCCGGGGAGCTTCCCCGGGATCGGCCGCGCCAGGGCCAGGGCGGCGCTCCTGCTGCTCTTGGCGCTCCCGGGGTCGGCGTACCTGTACCAGGGCGAGGAACTCGGCCTGCCGGAGGTGAAGGACCTCCCGGACGAGGCCAGGCAGGACCCGATCTTCGAGCGCACGAACGGGGAGCTCGCCGGGCGGGACGGCTGCCGCGTCCCGCTGCCGTGGTCGGGCCGGGCCGAGCCGTACGGGTTCTCTCCCGGCGGCGTCCGGCCGTGGCTGCCGATGCCGCGCGACTGGGCGTCCATGACGGTGGAGGCGCAGGCGTCCGACCCGTCCTCCATGCTGGCGTACTACCGCGGCGCGCTGGCGATGCGCCGCCGCCTCGCGGGCGACCTGCCGGAGGAACTGGAGTGGCTCGACTCCCCCGACACGGCCCTGTTCTTCCGGCGCGGCCCGCTCACGTGCGCGCTCAACTGCGGGGAGAACCCGGTGCGGCTCCCGCCGGGCACCCCCCTCCTGACGAGCGCCCCGCTCTACGGCGACCTGCTCCCCGGCAACACCTCGGCCTGGCTCGCACCGCCCGAGTAGCACCGCCCGAGTAGCACCGCGCGTGCGGCACCGGCCGAGTGAGCACCACGGGTCCGGCGGCGCGCCGGAGACGGCGACGCGGTGCGCCGGGCTGTGCCAGGGGTCAGCGCACAGCCGGCGCACCGCGAGCTTCGCCGGTGCGACGTCCTGCTACAGCGGCGGGCGCTGCAGCTGGAGCGGGTCGTCGGCGCGCGGGGCCGCCTTGAAGGTCTGGACGCCGGCTTCGACGCCCGCCCAGCGCTTGACGTCCGCGACCGCCGCGGCCTGCTCGTCGGCGGGCAGCCTGGCGATGAGGCGGGCGCTGTGGTTCATGCCGGGCGCGACGTAGACGGCCGAGTCGCGGGCGCCCCGGCCGAGGGTGAACGGCTCGGCGCCCCACGGGTCGTTCGCCCCGTACAGGAACAGCATGTGGTCGGAGTTGTGGCGCACCCAGCGGTCGATGTCGCGCATGGCGCGGCCGCGGTCGAACCGCATGGGGATGTCACGCGGGACGTAGGTGCGCGGCTGGTAGCTGCTCTCGTACCGCAGCAGCGGCCTCAGGTGCTTGAACTTCGGCGACGGCCAGCCGAGCTGCGTGCCCGCCTGGTAGTAGTACGGGATGTACGGCGCGAGGCCCTGGTCGCTGTAGAACGACAGCCCGGAGATGGTGTCGAGCGTCTGGTACAGCTCGTCGTCCGAGGCGTCCACCGGCGGCAGTGACGCGCAGTCGGACTGGAGGCTGTACTGCCAGAACGCCCACTCGTAGTCCATCACCGAGTTCTCGAACGCGCGGTCCTGCGTGCGCAGGATCGTGAAGGTCAGGCCCTGCTCGTCGGCGGCGGCCTTGAAGCGCTTGAGCATCGCGGGGCGGCGCTTGAGGAACTCGCGGGCGAGCGCCTTGACGTGCGCACGGCACTTGGGGTCATCGCCGACGGTCTTGAAGAACTGGTCGTAGGCGTGGTCGTCGTTGTTGTTGACGTCGTTGGGCGCGACGTACACGACGCTGCCGTCCACGTCGTGGGGGTAGAAGCGCTTGTGGTAGACGGCCGTCATGCCGCCCTTGCTCGCGCCCGTCGAGATCCACTTGCCCTTGTAGATGGTCTTGAGCGCGCGGATCAGCCGGTGCTCGTCGGTGGCGGCCTGCCAGATCGTGTCCTTCTTCCAGTCCGTCGGCTCCGGGCGGGACGGGGTGAAGTAGCGGTACTCGACCGAGATCTGGTTGCCGTCGACCAGCGCCGTCGGCTCGGAGGTGAACATCACCTCCGGCGTGTTGTAGCCGCTGGTGTAGAGCACCATGGGCTTGTCCGCCGACTTGTGCTGCAGCATGATGCGCTGCTCGAACCACTGGCCCGACGGCCTGCGGTGGTCGACGGGCTGGCGGTACTCCAGCCAGAACCAGCGGTAGCCGGGAATCGTCGAGGCCTTCTCCGTCACCTGCATTCCGGGAATCGCCTTGAGCTGGGCGAGAATGTCGCCCGCCTGGGCCGCACCCGCCCGCGCGGTGATCGAAGCCTGCGCAGCCGTGGCGCCCGCCCCGGTCATTCCGGCGGCGAGCAGCAGTGCCATCGCTCCTCGTGAGACGCGCCGCATTGTGCCCCTTTCACGTGGGTTCTCCACATTCGCGTCGCGACACTAGAGGGAGAAGAGGGCCTAAAACGGATTGCTGTATCGCTTGTTATCTATCCGTGACGCGCCGGTTGTCACCGGACGGGTGGCCGGAACACCGCTCAGGCCGGCGGATTCGGGGACACTCCGTCGTCCCACGGCGCCAGGCATTCGAAAAGGCGCTCGTCATGCCAGCGTCCGTCCAGGTGAATGTGGCGACGGGCCGTTCCGACGGCGGTGAAACCGTTCTTCAGCAGGACGCGCTGGGACGCATGGTTGTCGACCCGCGTGAACGCCTCGACGCGGTGCAGGCGCAGCGCCCCGAAGGCGGCGTCCAGCGCCTGCCTCAACGCCTCCGTGGCGACGCCGTGGCCGGCGTGCGCGCGCGCCACCCAGTAACCGACGAAGCAGCTCTGGAGGGGACCGCGCA
The DNA here is from genome assembly GCF_044508335.1 of Actinomadura sp. Lineage (NCBI taxonomy): Bacteria > Bacillati > Actinomycetota > Actinomycetes > Streptosporangiales > Thermomonosporaceae > Actinomadura > Actinomadura sp. Next base: position 53,820 of record NZ_JBIQHY010000004.1, on the reverse strand, counting down.
GGATGTTGTTGAGCGTGATCCGCCCGGCGATCTCACCGTCGACCAGGATGACGCCCGGCCACATCTCCTCCATCGCGTACGCCTCGATGAGGTCGTGCAGGTTGTCGCGCTGGCCGTCGAGGGTGAAGTACGACTCGTCCCGTTCCGGTTCCCAGGGGCGCAGGTACTCGCGGTTCTCCCGGACCAGCGCCGCGAGCGCGTCCGCGTCCGCCATCCGGACGACGCGGATCCGCACCCCGGTCCGGCGCCGGTCCAGCGCGGGCGGCTGCCCGGCCAGCGCCGTCATGCGCGGGGCGCCACGTAGCGTCCGATGAACTCCCGCTCCTGCGGCGTCCAGCGCCGCAGCCGGTTCGCCTCCACGTCGAACGCGACGAGCGTCGAGGTCGCCTCCGCGTACACGTTCTCGTCGTCCCGCACCTCGTAGGCGAGCTTGACGGACGCGGCGCGGGCCTCGGTCACCCACGTCTCCACCCTGATCGGGTACACGGTCGGCAGCAGCGGCATCCGGTAGTCGATCTCGTGCCGCGAGATCACCATGCCGCGGACGGGCTGCTCCCCCTTGCGCACCGGGTCGCCGTGGAACATCTCCAGCCGCGCGTCCTCCAGGTAGCCGAGGAACTTGACGTTGTTCACGTGGCCCTGGGAGTCGATGTCGCCGAACCGGATGTTGAACTCGTAGACGTGCCGGTACTCGGCCGGGGGCGTCCGCTGCATGTCCTCGCCTGGGATATAGGGAACCGGGGTCGGCCCGATGCTACCCGCGAGGGTTCAGTCCCGGACGAGGCAGGGGCGCTTGCGGTCGAACGTCCAGCCGGGGATGAGGTACCGCATCGCCGCGGCGTCGTCGCGATCGCCCAGCCCGTGCTCGACGTAGAGCCGGTGCGCCTCCTCCACCCGCTCCTCGTCGATCTCGACGCCGAGCCCTGGGCGGTCGGGCAGGTCGATCGCGCCGTCCACGATCTGGAGCGGGTCCCGGGTGAGGCGCTGGCCGTCCTGCCAGATCCAGTGCGTGTCGATCGCGGTGATCTCGCCGGGGGCCGCGGCGGCGACGTGCGTGAACATCGCCAGCGACACGTCGAAGTGGTTGTTGGAGTGCGAACCCCAGGTCAGGCCCCATGCCTCGCAGAGCTGCGCCACGCGGACCGAGCCGCGCATCGTCCAGAAGTGCGGGTCGGCGAGCGGGATGTCGACCGCGTCCAGCCGGATCGCGTGGCCCAGCTCGCGCCAGTCGATCGCGATCATGTTGGTGGCGGTGCGCAGGCCGGTCGCGCGGCGGAACTCCGCCATCGTCTCGCGTCCGGAATAGCCGAGTTCTGCGCCGCACGGGTCTTCCGCGTAGGCGAGGACGTCCTTCAGCGCGGTGCCGATCCGGATCGCCTCGTCGAGCGACCACGCGCCGTTCGGGTCGAGGTTGATGCGGGCGCCGGGGAACCGCTCGGCCAGCGCGCGGACCGCCTCGGCCTCCTCGTCGCCGCGCAGCACGCCGCCCTTGAGCTTGAAGTCGGCGAACCCGTACCGCTCCTGCGCCGCCTCCGCCTGCCGGACGATCGCGTCCGGCGTCATGGCCTCCTCGCGCCGGACGCGGAACCAGCCGTCCGCGCCCTCCGGGGGAGCTTCGTACGGAAGGTCGGTCTTGTTCCGGTCGCCGATGTAGAAGAGGTAGCCGAGCATCGGGATCGTCCGGCGCTGGACGCCGTCGCCGAGCAGCGCCGCCACGGGCACGCCGAGGAACCGGCCCATCAGGTCGAGCAGCGCCGACTCGATCGCGGTCAGCGCGTGCACGGTGATCCGCGTGTCGTGGGTGAGGGGGCCGCGCCCGCCCGCGTCGAGGTGGCCGAACGCCGCCCGGACGGAGTTCAGGATCTCGTCCGACCGCCCGATGGGCTTGCCGACGATCAGCTCCCGCGCGTCCTCCAGCGTCCGCCGGATGCCCTCGCCGCCCGGCACCTCGCCGACGCCCGTGCCGCCCGACGAGTCGGTGAGCAGCAGCAGGTTCCGTGTGAAGAACGGCCCGTGCGCGCCGCCCAGGTTGAGCAGCATGCTGTCGCGGCCGGCGACGGGCACGACCCGCATCCCGGTGACGACCGGCGTGCTCATCGGGGAACCCCCTGGTAGGCGATCGGCCGCTGGAACCGCTCGACGGCCAGGCTCCCCACCGATGTCGTGCGCGCGTCGGACGTCGCCGGGAACGGCCCGCCGTGGACCATCGCGTGCCCGACCCGCACGCCGGTGGGCCAGCCGTCCCACACGATGCGCCCGGCCAGGCGCTCCAGGACGGGCAGCAGCCGCGCCGCGTCGTCACCCGCGCCGTGGATCGTCGCGGTGAGCTGCCCTTCCAGCCCGCGCGCCGTCTCGATGACCTGGTCGAGGTCGGCGCAGCGCACGACCAGCGAGCAGGCGCCGAAGATCTCCTGCTCCAGGTCCGGGCCGAAGTCCGCGGCGTCCACCGCGGCGAGCGCGGCCCGGCAGCCGGCCGCCGCGCCGGGCGCCCGCCCGCGCGCGACGATCTCCACGCCGGGACGGCCCTCCAGCCGCCGGACGCCTTCGGCGTAGGCGCTCGCGATGCCCGGGGTGAGCATCGGCGCGCCGGGGTCGGCCGCGATCCTCTTCGCGGCCTCGTCCAGGAACGCGTCGAGGTGCGGGCCCTTGACCGCGAAGACGAGCCCGGGGTTGGTGCAGAACTGCCCGGCGCCGAGCGTCACCGACCCGGCGAACCCCTCGGCCAGCTCGCGGGCGCGGGCCGCCAGGGCGTCCGGGAGCAGGAACACCGGGTTGACGCTGCTCATCTCCGCGTAGACCGGGATCGGGCGCGGCCGGTTCGCCGCCGCCCGCGCGATCGCGAGGCCCGCTTTGCGCGACCCGGTGAACCCGACGGCCTGGATGCGCGGATCGGTGACGAGCGCGATGCCGAGCGTGGGGCCGTCCCCGTACAGCATCGAGAACACGCCCTCGGGCAGGCCCGCCTCCCGGACGGCCTCGGAGACCGCCTCCCCGACCAGCTCGCACGTCCCGGGGTGGGCATCGTGCGCCTTCACGACCACGGGGCATCCCGCCGCCAGCGCCGACGCGGTGTCTCCCCCCGCCACCGAGAACGCGAACGGGAAGTTGCTCGCGCCGAAGACGGCGACCGGCCCCAGCGGCACCCGCCCCTGCCGGATCTCGGGCCCGCCCTCGTTCGCGGGGTCGGTGCTCAGGAGCGGCCGGTCGCCTTCGCGGAGACCGTCCAGCGAACCGTTCACGGCAGCGGCGCGCAGATCGTCGGCGAAGAGCCTCAGCTGCCCGGTGGTGCGGCCGACCTCCCCGGTCAGCCGCGCCTCGGGGAGGCCCGTCTCGGACATGGCCCGCTCGACGAGCACATCGGCGAGGCCGTCCAGCCTGCCCGCGACCGCATCGAGGAAGGCGGCACGCCGCTCGGCGCTCGTCGCGCGGTAGGCGTCGAACGCCTCCTCCGCCAGGGCGCAGGCGCGGGCCACATCGCCCTCGTCGCCGTAGCGGTATTCGGGACCGAGGCCGTCACCGGTCCGGGGATCGACCGCGGTGATCGCCCTCCCCGTGCCGGCGACGCGGTCGAAGCCGATCACCATGCGTCCGGTGAGCTGCGGCAAGGGTCCGTCCTCCTCCGTGGGGTCCGAATCGGACGATAGGAGACGGGATCGATACCTGTCCAACACGAAAAACGCATTGTTCGATGCGCGGCGGGCATCATTCGTACGGGTCGACGACTCCACCGGACGGCAGCGCGGCCGAGGCGCTCTTCAGCAGCGCGACGAACTCCGCCAGGCAGGGCACGCACCGCGCGGCGTGCCGGCTGAGCTCCCGGATCCGCTCCTCGCTGAGCACCCCGTCCACCGCCGCGAGATCGTGGACCCGGTGGCACGCCATCGCCTGCGGCGGGGACTCCCGCCCGCACGCGTATCCGGCGAGCATCTCGTCGATCCGGTCGGCGGCCTCGGGATACCCGGCCGCGTAGGACTCGGCGTACGCCTGCGCCGCCTCGGTGACCAGGTGCAGCTCCACGCGGCCCCGGGCGCGCGCGAGCCGGTCGAGCGTCCGCCCCAGCCGCAGCGCGGCGTCCGCGTGATCGTTGCCGGCCGCGATCCGGTACCACCGGACGGCCTCCCCGAGCTCCCCGTCCACCTCATGGCGGCACGCCAGCTCGTAGGCGGCCCGGTCCAGTTCGAGCGACTCCACGAACGACGCGTGCCGCGCCCGCGCGATGTCGTCGCGCTGCCGGCGCCGGAACTCCTCCTCCACCTCGGCGAGCCCGACGGCGAACTCGCCGTCGTCCAGCGCCGCCGCCTCGGCCGCCAGGACCGCGTCCAACCCGCCGGGCTCACAACGCCGACTCACGGCACACCTCGCGGACCAGCCCGTCCAGCCTCCGCCGCCCCCGGTCGACATGGAGCGCCGCGGCGTCCTCGCTCACATCGAGGATGGCCGCGACGTCCGGCACGGGGAACTCCAGCAGGCAGTGCAGCGCGACGGCCTCCCGCTGCCGCCGCGGCAGGCTCCGCACCGCGGCCATGACGCCCGTCTCCGGCGCCTCGCCCGCGACCATCTCGTCCAGCGACGTGCACTGCTCCCGTGCCTTCGCCTGCCAGCGCCGCAGCATGGTGGTCGCGATCCGGAACAGCCAGACGCCGGGCCGCTCGCACGTGACCAGCTCGTCCCACCGGCACCGCGCGGCGAGCAGGCTCTCCCGCACGATGTCCTCGACCCACCGCCCGTCCGCCGTCTGGGCCCGCAGATACCCGGTGAGCCGCGGCGTCCAGTGCCGGTGGAACGCGGGAAACGACGTCACCGACTCCCGCTCATCGTTCACTGCGCCTCCCCCACGAAAGCTCCTTGTGGAACGCGGGAACAACGTTCACCCCAGTCTTACGCATATGGCTGCCACCGGAGCTCACAATCGCCAACATCACCTCAAAGGCACCGACGACCTGCACCCTCACCACTGATCACCCTCAGCAATGACCAACAGGTCACCCCCTACCCCCGCCCACCAGCCCTGATACTCCCGAGTAAAGATCATCACAAAATTGGCAAACAACCCCCGAACCCGACATTCCCCCAACTCCACCACAAACCATTTCCACACCCCAAATACCACCCACCAACCAACACGACCTTGGAGCGCCATGCCGCACCGAAGCCCAGCAGTTCAGGTCAGAATCGCCCAAGCGGCGGCATTCCACAGCATCACCACAGCGAGACGGCCGAGTTCGCTCGCGCCCATTGGCCACACGATCAGCTGGAGACCCCCACGACCACCAAGACCGCCGGACAGCGGTCGGTTGGCGACACGGCAGTGCGGGCGGCAACGGCACCGCGAGCGCGGCCGGCACTTGGCGGCCCGGCCACGGAGAACCGCGGTGGGCGGGCATGGGCGCTTCGCACACGCTGGCCGCGGGTGGTCCCCGCGAATCCCGCGAACACCGGGGTGGTCGGTGCGGGTGGATGTGCCCACCCCGGAGCAGCCGGCATCAGATCGCGGGCGCGTGATAGCCGTCGGCGGGCGGGACGGCATGCGGTGAGGGGGTGGGCTCTCGCGGCGCGTCGCCGGGGGGGTGCGGTGCGGCGGCCGCGTGGTCTCGGGAATCACGCGGCCGCCGGCGCGGTCAGTCGCGGGTGAGCTTGCGGTGGGTCACGCGGTGCGGGCGGGCCGCGTCGGCGCCCAGGCGCTCGATCTTGTTCTTCTCGTAGTCGGCGAAGTTGCCCTCGAACCAGAACCAGTTCGCGCCCTCTTCCCACGCGAGGATGTGGGTGGCGATGCGGTCCAGGAACCACCGGTCGTGCGAGGTGATCACGGCGCAGCCGGGGAATTCGAGGAGCGCGTTCTCCAAGCTGGAGAGGGTCTCGGTGTCCAGGTCGTTGGTCGGCTCGTCCAGCAGCAGGACGTTGCCGCCCTGCTTGAGGGTCAGCGCCAGGTTGAGGCGGTTGCGCTCGCCACCGGACAGGACGCCGGCGGGCTTCTGCTGGTCGGGGCCCTTGAAGCCGAACGCGGCGACGTAGGCTCGGGACGGCATCTCGACCTGCCCGACGTTGATGTGGTCGAGACCGTCCGAGACGACCTCCCACACCGTCTTGTTCGGGTCGATGCCGCCGCGGCCCTGGTCGACGTAGGCGATCTTGACGGTCTCGCCGAGCCGCAGCTCGCCCGCGTCCGGCTGCTCCTCACCGACGATCATGCGGAACAGCGTGGTCTTGCCGACGCCGTTCGGGCCGATGATGCCGACGATGCCGTTCGGGGGCAGGTTGAACGACAGGTCGTCGATGAGGACGCGGTCGCCGAAGCCCTTCCTCAGCTTCTCGGCGACGATCACCGTGTTGCCGAGGCGCGGACCCGGCGGGATCTGGATCTCCTCGAAGTCGAGCTTGCGGGTCTTGGCGGCCTCGGCGGCCATCTCCTCGTAGCGCTCCAGACGGGCCTTGCTCTTCGTCTGCCGCGCCTTCGGGTTGGAGCGGACCCACTCCAGCTCTTCCTGCAGGCGCTTCTTGCGCTTGGCGTCCTTGTTGCCCTCGACCTTCAGCCGGTCGGCCTTCTTCTCCAGGTACGTGGAGTAGTTGCCCTCATAGGGGTAGCAGCGGCCCCGGTCCAGTTCCAGGATCCAGGTCGCGACGTTGTCGAGGAAGTACCGGTCGTGGGTGACCGCCAGGACAGTGCCCTCGTACTTGGCGAGGAACTGCTCCAGCCACTGGACGCTCTCCGCGTCCAGGTGGTTGGTGGGCTCGTCCAGCAGCAGCAGGTCGGGAGCCTCAAGCAGCAGCTTGCACAGCGCGACACGCCGGCGCTCACCACCGGACAGCTTCGTGACGTCGGCGTCGCCGGGCGGGCAGCGCAGCGCGTCCATCGCCTGCTCGAGCTGGCTGTCGAGGTCCCACGCGTTGCGATGGTCGAGCTGCTCCTGCAGCTTGCCCATCTCCTCCATCAGCTCGTCGGAGTAGTCCGTCGCCATCTTCTCGGCGATCTCGTTGAACCGGTCGAGCATCGCCTTGGTCTCGGCGACGCCCTCCTGCACGTTCCCGAGGACGGTCTTCTCCTCGTTCAGCGGGGGCTCCTGCTGGAGCATGCCGACGGTGTAACCCGGCATGAGACGCGCGTCGCCGTTGGAGGGCTGTTCAAGACCGGCCATCATCCGCAGCAGCGTCGACTTACCGGTGCCGTTCGGCCCCAAGACGCCGATCTTCGCGCCCGGTAGGAAATGCAGGGTAACGTCGTCCAGGACGACCTTGTCGCCATGTGCCTTGCGCACACGCTGCATCGTGTAGATGTACTCGGCCATATCCCCAAGACTAGGGGGTTCCGAGCACCGCTTGGTCGCCTCAAGCCCAGCCACCCCCGTACCGGGGACCGTCACCGAGGCTGGAGAGCATGCGGGCCCCGCACGCCGGACGCGCTTCGCGCGGTCCGGCCGAGCGGCGGGGGTCAGGGGCTGCCGGAGGCCCTGGGGCCCTCCAGGGCCGGTAGGCAGACTCGGTCGCGGCCGGACGACTTGGCGCGGTAGAGGGCCAGGTCGGCGGCGGCCAGCAGTTCCAGCAGGTCTTGGCCGTGGGTGCGGAACAGCGCGACGCCGACCGACACCGTGACCGTGACCGTTCCCTCCTCGGCCGGTACCGCCAGCCTGCGGACGCGGCCGCGGAGGCGTTCCGCGACGCGGCACGCCTCGACGGTGTCGGCGCCCGGCAGCAGCACCACGAACTCCTCACCGCCGAAGCGTCCCACCACGTCGTAGTCGCGCAGCTGGTGGCAGAGGGTGCTGGCCACCCCCACGAGGACCTGGTCGCCGATCAGGTGGCCGTGCGTGTCGTTGACCCGCTTGAAGTGGTCGATGTCGATCAGGAGCAGCGCCACGGCGTCGTGGGTGCGCTGCGCCCTGGACAGCTCGGTGTCGGCCTCGCGCTGCCAGGCCGCCGCGTTCAGCAGGCCGGTCTTGGCGTCGGTGCGGGCCGCGGCCTGCAACTGCTGGTGCATCAGGCTGCGCTGCAGCAGCATCACCGGCGGCAGCGCCAGGAACAGCAGGCCCAGCGACAGGGCGCTGGTGATCGCGACGAGGATGCCGACGCAGAGTTCCACGATGTCCAGCAGCAGGCTCTCGCGCGTCCACAGGACGTCCCGCCAGCGGCTCTCGGGGTTCGCCGCGTGCGCCGCGACCGCGACGATCGCGGTGTTCACCACCGTGAACAGCGCCGCGCAGCCGACGGCGGCCGGGATGCCCGGGTACGCCTCGACGACCCACTGCGGCACCCCCTCCAGCGGCTCGGGCACCACGACGTGGAACACCGCCGACGCGCACGCCCCGGCGATGCCGAGCGCCGCGGCGACCACCGCCCGCCGGTAGATCAGCGTCCGGCGCACCCGGAACTGGAGCAGCGCCTGCACCGGCAGCGGGATCAGCAGCGCGTACACCGGCGGCAGCAGCAGCGCGACCGGCAGCCACCACGCCGACAGCAGGTCGCGGGCGACGCCGGCCGGCATGCCGAGCCGCCGGGTCGCCTCGATGCACACCGCCCCGGACGCCAGCAGCGCCGCGAACGTCATCAGGTCGTAGCCCCGGAACGGGGTGTCCACCAGCCCCGCGACGGCGAGCCCCAGATGGACGGCGACGACCACCGGCACGTAGACCGCGAGCAGGGACGGACGCCCCAGTCGCGCCCGGCGCCCGGGCCCGCGGGCCAGCTCCCCACCACGGTCCTCGGCGGACGACTGCACTGCCGTCATCCTTCCCCCTTACGCGAATCACGTTGTGTAACACGATAGTTGCAACCTGTGCGGAAGGGGCGTGAAACAGGTACGTTCGGGAAGGCACATGCGGGTGACCGCTCCGGTCAGCCGCATCAGGGCCCGCGGAATCGCGGTGCTCGGCACATCCTGAGGGGGAAATCGCCATGCGCGGCATTTCCTGGATCTGACCAGGCCGCAAAACCCCGATGGCGCGGGGGCGCAGACCGGCGACCGCGCCGGCCACGCCCCCGCTCCCCCGATCCCTTGCCCCTCCGGCGAGCCCCGCCGGGCAACGCACCTGAGGTCGTCGACGGCCCGGCATCGGAAATCCCTCAGGGGTGCGCCAGCGCGTAGCGGGCACGTCGTCAGCAGTGGCGGCGGTCGGGTGCCGTTCTTCTTTCGGGGCGCCGCCCGGGGGTCAGGCGGCTTTGGGTTCGTCTTCTTCCGCCGGGGCGGTCAGGGCCCATTGGTCGGCGGTTTCCCGGGCCAGGCGGCGGTCTTCTTCGGTCAGGGGGCCGCTGCGTTGGGCCGGGCGGAAGTCGACGGTGCCCCGGTTCAGGTCGGGGCCGAGGGTGATGGCCTCGACCTCGGCGGAGAAGCGCCACTGGTCGTCGCGTTCGTACTGGCGGATGCGCAGGCGGCCGGTCAGGACGACCGGCGTGCCGCGCTGGAGTTCGGACGCGTTGACGTTCTCCGCGAGGTTGCGCCAGCAGTTCACCGTCACGTGGAGGGGCTCGTCGTCCTGCCACTGGTTGGTCTGGCGGTCGAAGCGGCGGGGCGTGCAGCCCACCCTGAGGGAGAGGAAAGGGGTTCCGTTGGACGTGACGGCGTAGCGGGGCTCCGCCGCGACCCAGCCGGTGATGGTCACGTGCGCCTCGTTCACTGTGGCCTCCGTTGTCTCGCGTACGGGTCAACGGTGGCGCGGCGGAGGCGGGCGGGGCCGGGAGTCGCGGAACTGTGGATAACTCAGCCCAGCGCTATGGTCACGTCCTGGCGGAAGCGGGCGTAGACGTCCAGGTCGTCCTCGATGGGCTCGATGACCTTCTGGAAGGCGACGCGCTCGATGCCCCGGCGCATGTGGTGCTCCATCTTCTCGCCGTGTTTGGCGGACGACAGGGCCACCAGGTTGCGGCACGCCGAGGCGGTCAGCCAGCCCATCCCCAGGGTGCAGACGACCAGGACGGCCACATAGGGGATCAGGCCCGCCTGGCCGATGAGGCCGTCGGAGTCGCCGTCGCCGAAGAGGCCGAAGGCGACGAGGAAGCCGATCCACACGACGCTGAGGACGGCGACCAGGACGAGGAAGTACTGCCAGGTCTTGACCAGCCACCACCAGCGCGGCACCGCGTTGAAGGTGGGCAGGGCCTCCCGCAGCGACTCGCCGAGCGCCTCGGGGATCTCGGTCGCGTGGGAGCGGGCCGCCGCGCGGACGGAGCGCCCCCAGTGGGTCGGGAGCTGCGGGGTGATGCCCTCGGTGACGCTCTGCAGCGCGTTGTCGACGTCGCCCTGCTGGGCGCCGATCGGGCCGGTGAAGGCGTTGCGGAGCTCCTCGCGCAGCTCGGTGAGGCGCATGCGGCGCAGCGGGTCCGAGCGGAGCCGGGCGACGATCGCGGCGACGGGCCAGCCGACGAAGTCGGAGGCGCGCAGCTCGTAGGCGCTCTCCATGGCCTCGGCGACGGCGGGCGCGCCGGCCGCGTCGGTGAGCGCCTGGATCAGCTCGGCGCGGTGGGCCTCGTCGACCGTGCTGGGCGGCTCGGCGTCGAAGCGGTAGGCGGTGAAGCGCTCGGCGACCCGGTCGACGTCGGCGGACAGCCGCTCGGTGCGGGCGCGGCGGGCGGCGACGGTGTCGACGAGGATGTCGCGGAACCCGGTCACGCCGTCCTCGGCGACGGCGGAGGTGGTGACGATCCGCGGGTCGGCGAGGCCCTCGGCCTCCAGGAGGCGGCGCAGGTCGGCGACGCAGTCGTCGATCTCGTGCGGGGCGAGCCGGTCGACCTGGTTGAGGACGATCAGGGTGACGCCGGTGTGCCGGGCGAACGGGACGATGTAGTTGCGGTGCAGCGCGGCGTCGGCGTACTTCTGCGGGTCGACGACCCAGACGAGCAGGTCGGCGATCGTGACGAACCGGTCGACCTCGGCGCGGTGCACGGCCTGGATGGAGTCGTGGTCGGGCAGGTCGATCAGCACGAGGCCCTGCAGTCCGGCGTCGGCGCGCTCCATGTCCAGGGCGCTGGCGCGGGCGTAGCGGTGCCGCTTGTCGACGTCGAGCCAGTCGAGCAGCGGCCCGGCGCCGTCCAGCCCCCAGACGCAGGAGTGGGCCTGGGACGTCATCGGGCGGCGCAGCCCGGTCGGCGACAGTTCGAGCCCGCAGATGGCGTTGAACAGCGAGGACTTGCCGCTGCCGGTGCCGCCGGCGAGCGTCACGACGGTGTGGTCGCCGGACAGCCGCAGCCGCTGACCGGCCCGGTCGAGCAGCGCGCCGGCGTCGTCCAGCACGGGCTGCTCCAGCCGCCCGTAGCCGGCCTGCACGAGCCGGTCGAGGGCGTTCAGCCGGTCGACCAGCGCGGGCGGGCCGGTGGGGACGGCGGCGGGCGCGGGCTCGCCGAGCGTCGGGATCCCGCCGGTTCCCGCCGGCGAGTTCGCGGGGATGGCCGAGGTGGTCATCGGGCAACCTCGAGGTTGTAGGTGGCCTGGTACAGCTGGACGGGGACGGTCTCGTCCGGGATGCCCGCCGAGTCGAGCACCTGCCCGAACCGGATGGCCTCCTCGTCGAACAGCATCCCGATGCGGCTGCGCAGGTCGGCGCGGGCCTTGGCGCCCATGCCGCGCAGCGACTCGGCGCCGAACAGCGCCTTCAGCAGCCGCTGCGGGACGGCGCTGTTGCCGCCCTCCACGGCCACGTCGGACGTGCCGTAGCCGAGCAGGCCGATCATCAGGACGAGGGAGACCGCCTCGGTGTCGAACGAGACCAGCTTCGCGACCGAGCGCTTGGTGACGCCCTCGGTGCGGATCAGCTCCTGGACGTGGTCCTGCCAGGAGCTGACGGCCCGGGTGACGCGGCGCGACAGCTCCGGGGAGACGTGCGCGAGGTCGGCGTCCGTCCCGGCGAGGACCTGGCGTCCGGCCGGGTGGTCGCGCCACCGCGCGATGACCTGCTCCGCCCCGTGCTCGGCGGACGACATGATCAGCGATTCGAGCCCGCTGCGCAGCGCGGCCTTCAGCGCGCGCACCCGGGCGGGGCTGCGCCGCCCCGCGCGCCGGCCGGCCGCCCGGCCGCGCCGGGACCGCTGGACGTGCAGCGACTTCAGCAGGTCGCCGGTGCCGGCGAAGTCCTGCCAGCGGGCGAGCACCTCGCCGCGCAGCAGCGAGCCGTTGCGGGTGGCCTCGTCCAGCTCGGCGAGCGCGGTGCCGTACCCGGCCTCGACCTCGCGGGCCAGCTCGGCGCGCTGCTCGACCTGCGCCTCGACCTGCCGGGCCACCTCGGGGACGCGGGTGCGGAGGCTGTCCAGGACGGCGGCGAGGGTGTCGCTGATGACGATCTCGCGGTCCTCGGCGTCCTCGGCGACGCCGATCAGCCATTCGCGGATGTCCTCGACGGTCTCCTCGGGGAGCCGGCTGTTCTCGATGCGGGTCTCGGGGATGGTGAAGCGCTGCGCGTCGCCGACCTCGTGCTCGTCCAGCATCTGGCCGAAGTGCTCGACGACCTCCTCGCCGGCGCCGTCGGGGACGCGGGACAGGACGACGCCGATCGTGGCGCCGTTCTCCCTGGCGCGCTGCAGCATCTGCCAGACCTGCGCGTCGGCGTACCGGGCGGCGGTGGTGACGCACAGCCACAGGTCGGCGGCGGCCATCAGCTTGGTCGCGAACTCGTAGTGGTCTTCGAAGACCGAGTCGAAGTCGGGGCTGTCGAGCAGGGCGAGGCCGGGCGGCAGGACGTCGCTGCTGATGATGACGAGCTGGTCGCCGGCGATGGCGTCGGGCGCGGGGCCGCGGACGCGCCCCATGCCGGGCAGCATCGGCCCGTTCATGAACCACTCGGTGTGGTCGGGGTGGCAGACGAGGATGGGGCTGCTGGTGGTGGGGCGCAGCACGCCGGTGGCGCTCACCCGCGCCCCGACGAGCGTGTTGACCAGCGTGGACTTGCCGGCGCCGGTCGACCCGCCGAGCACCACGAGCATGGGGGCGCCGGCGGCCTGGATGCGCGGGAGGACGTAGTCCTCCAGCTGGGCGCGCAGCTCGTCGCGGGCCTCGCGGGCCTCCTGGACGCCGGGCACGTCCAGCAGCAGGTCGAAGGAGCCGAGCTGATCGCGCAGCGCGGTCAGCGCGCGGATCAGCTCGCCCCGCCGGACCGTCCCGCCGCCGGTCGCGGCGCCGGTGCGGGGGGCGCGCCGCCGGCCGCCCTTGGCCTTGCCGGACGCGGCGGGCTTCTCGGCGGTCTCGGGAGTCTCGGCGGTCTCGGGGGTGTCGGTGCGCTGGGGGGCGTCATTCTCTGGCACGGCGTCCTTCCGGGGCGCGGCCTTCCGGGGCACGGCGCCCCGGCCGGGCGTCGCGGAGTCCTCGATCCCGCGTCCCTGGCCGGCGGCCTCCTCGTCGTGGACCGCGCTTCGCTCTGCCGGGGGTGTCACGGATCCCGTCCCATGTCCGCTCGAATCATGTCGATCTCTCGTGCCACGTTGACCACGTCGCCGACGACCACGATCGCCGGGGGCCGGACCTCGGCGGCGGCCATCTCGTCGGCCACCGTGTCCAGCGTCGCCGTCAGCGCGCGCTGGCCGGGGAGCGTGCCGTCCTGTACCACGGCCACCGGGGTGTCGGACGATCGACCATAGCGCATGAGCGCCGATGCGATGAGCGCCATGCGCTCCACCGCCATGAGCAGGACGATCGTGCCCTTCGCGCGCCCGAGCGCCGCCCAGTCGACGGTCGAGCCGGGGTGGCCGGGCGGGACGTGCGCGGAGATCACGTGGAACTCCTGCGACACCCCCCGGTGGGTGACGGGGATGCCCGCGGCGGACGGCACGGCGACGGCGCTGGTGATGCCGGGGACGACCGTGACCGGGACGCCGTGGCGGGCGCAGTACAGGGCCTCCTCACCGCCGCGCCCGAACACGAACGGGTCGCCGCCCTTCAACCGGACGACGAAGCGCCCGGCCTTCGCGTGCTCGACGAGGCTTTCGTTGATGCGGTCCTGCGCGACCGTCCGCCCGTAGGGGATCTTGGCGGCGTCGATCACCTCGACGTCGGCGGCCAGCTCGTCCAGCAGGCCGCCGGGGGCGAGCCGGTCGGTGACGACGACGTCGGCCATGGCGAGCAGCTGCCGCCCGCGCACGGTGATCAGGCCGGGGTCGCCGGGGCCGCCGCCGACGAGCGCGACGCCGGCGGGCTTCTGCCGGGAGTGCCGGGACTCCAGGCCGCCGTCGCGGAGCCCCTCCACCACGGCGTCGCGGATGCCCGCGGCGCGGCGCGGGTCGCCGCCGAGCAGGACGCCGACGGTCGCGTCGCCCGCGTGCCCGCTCGCGGGCGTCCAGGCCGGGGACGACTCGGCGTCGTCGGCCCGCACCGCCCAGATGCGCGCGGCGTCGGCCTCCGCGACCACGTCCCCGTTGACCTTGGCGTCGTCGGTGACGGCCTGGACGAGCCAGGCGCCCGCGCAGTCGCCGCGCCGGTAGGGCCGCCGGTGCCAGGTGATGCGGCCGCGCTCGGCCAGGCCCTCCAGGGTGGCGGTGACGGAGGGCGAGACGAGGGCGACGTCGGCGCCCGCGTCCAGCAGCGCGGGGACGCGCCGCTGGGCGACCCGGCCCCCGCCGACGACGAGGACGCGTCGCCCGGCGAGTCGCAGGCCTAGCAGGTACGGGGGCACGTGGTGGTTCTCTCAGCTGTTCGCATGCGGATGGCTTGCGGACGACGGTGACCGGCAAGTGTCTTTGCGGAACAAAGGTACTCGGGATATGGAGTTCATGGAGAGGGGCTCCGCTCGTTCGATAGCCGAGCGTGACTCAACCCGTGATCACGCCGTTACGGGTGCCCGGCGTCCTTCTCGCTGACGCCCGCCGAGTCGAACGTGGCGACCTCGTGCAGGACCCGCACCGAGCCCTGGACCAGCGGCAACGCCAGCAGCGCGCCGGTCCCCTCGCCGAGCCGGAGCTCCAGGTCGACCAGCGGCCGCAGCCCGAGCGCCTCGACGGCGGCGGCGTGGCCGGGCTCGGCCGAGCGGTGCCCGGCGACGCACCCGCCGAGGGCGTCCGGGCACAGCGCCGCGGCGGCCAGCGCGGCGGCCCCGGCGATCACCCCGTCGAGGACGACCGGGACGCGCAGCGCGGCCGCGCCGAGGACGAACCCGGCGAGCGCGGCGTGCTCCAGCCCGCCGACCGCGGCGAGGACCTCCAGCGGCGGCGCGGACCCGTCCGGGAGCCCGTGCCGGGCGAGGGCCGCGCGGACGACCTCGACCTTGTGCGCGTGCGTGGCGTCGTCGATGCCGGTGCCGCGGCCGGTGACCCGCTCCGGCGGCAGGCCGGTGAACGCGGCGATCAGCGCGGCGGACGCGGTGGTGTTGGCGATCCCCATGTCCCCGGTGATCAGGCAGCGGGCGCCCTCGGCGGCCAGCTCGCGGGCCACCTCGATGCCGGTCTCGGCGGCGCGGCGGGCCTGCGCGGCGGTCATCGCGGGTCCGGCGGTCATGTCCGCGGTGCCGGGCGCGATCTTGCGCCGGAGCAGGCCGGGGGCGGCGTCCAGCTCGGCGGCGACGCCGACGTCGACCACGCTGACCCGGGCGCCGACCTGGGCGGCGAACGCGTTGACCACGGCGCCGCCGGCCAGGAAGTTGGCCACCATCTGCGCGGTGACCTCCTGCGGCCACGGGGTGACGCCCTGGGCGTGGACGCCGTGGTCGGCGGCGAACACGGCCACGGCGGCGGGCTCGGGCAGCGGCGGGGGGCACCGCCCGGCCAGCCCGGCGAGCCTGACCGACACCTCCTCCAGGACGCCGAGGGACCCCGGCGGCTTGGTGAGCCGCGCCTGGTGGTCGCGGGCGTCCCGCATGGCCGCCTCGTCCAGCGGGCCGATGGCGGCGATGGTCTCGTCGATCAGGTTCACAGCGTCCTTTCCAGGGTCAGATGCTCCAGGGTCAGATGCCGAGCTCGCGGAGCACGTGCAGGAG